>NZ_JBIUAG010000006.1:177479-422373 GCF_044547355.1 Kutzneria sp. NPDC052558 | reverse complement strand
GAGGATCATCCCCACCGTCATCCCGGTCTTATTACACGCTTGGATGGGGGCTTTCCTCCACTCCGAGTGGAGGAAAGCCCCCTTCCAAGCGCGGGCTCAGCCGTTGGCGGCGATGTCGGCCAGGACGGCGGCGATGGTGCGCACCGGGACGCCGGTGCCGCCCTTGGTGACGTAGCCGAACGGACCGCCGGTGTTGTACGCCGGGCCGGCCACGTCGATGTGCGCCCACGGCAGGCCGGCGGGCACGAACTCCTTGAGGAACAGCCCGGCGGCGAGCATGCCGCCCCAGCGGTGCCCGGTGACGTTGGCCAGGTCGGCCAGCCGGGAGTCGAGGTCGGCGCGCAGCTCCTCGGGCATGGGCATGGCCCAGCTGCCCTCGCCGACGGCGTTGCCCAGCGCGGCGACCCGGTCCCGGAACTCGTCGGTGCCGAGCACGCCGGCGGTGCGCTTGCCCAGGGCGACCACGGCGGCGCCGGTGAGGGTGGCGGTGTCGATGAGGTAGTCGGGGTTCTCCTCGGCGGCCCGCACCATGGCGTCGGCCAGGATGAGCCGGCCCTCGGCGTCGGTGTTGAGCACCTCGACGGTCTTGCCGCCGTAGATGGTCAGCACGTCGCCGGGACGGTAGGCGTCGCCGGAGGGCATGTTCTCGACCATCGGCACGTGGGCGACGATCTCCAGCGGGTACTTCAGCTTGGCCGCCAGCACGACGCTGGCCACCACGGCCGCGGCGCCGCCCATGTCGGAGGTCATCTCGTCCATGCCGGCGGCCGGCTTGATCGAGATGCCGCCGGTGTCGAAGGTGACGCCCTTGCCGACCAGGGCGATCTTCTTACGGGCCTTGGGGCCCTTGTAGGCCAGCCGCACCAGCCGGGGCTGCCGGGCCGAGCCGCCGCCGACGCCGAGGATGCCGCCGAAGCCGCCCTTGCGCAGCGCCTTCTCGTCCAGCACCTCGACCTCGATGCCGTTGGCGTTGGCCAGCTCCACGGCCCGCTCGGCGAAGCTGGCCGGGTACAGGTCGTTGGGCGGGGTGTTCACCAGGTCACGGGTGATGATCACGGCCTCGGCGATGGCGGTGTGCGCCTTCAGCGCCGCCTTGTGCTCCTTGGCCGCGCCCTCGGCCGGGCTGACCAGGTCGACCTTGGCCAGGGTGGCCTCGGCCGGCTCGGACTTGTACCGGGTGAACGTGTACGAGCCGAGCAGGGTGCCCTCGACGGCCGCCCCGAGGTCCACCGCGGACAGTGCGCTGGCCGCCTTCTTGGCCTTGCCCAGGGCCCGCGCCGCCGCGCCGGCCGCGCGCCGCACCTGCTCGGTGCTCACGCCGTGCTCGCCGGGCTTGCCCAGGCCGACCGCGATCAGCAGCGGGGCCGCCAGCTTGCCGCCGGTGGGGGCCTTCACGACCTCCTCGGCCTTGCCGGTCGCGCCGAGCACACCGAGCAGCGCCGGCAGGCCGCCGTCGAACGCCGCGGCGACAGCGTCCGCGCCCGGGGCCAGCTCAAGGCCGTCGGGACCCTGGACAGTGCCGATGACAACAACGTCCACGGCCAGAGCGACCAGGTCGCTGTCGGTCAGTGCTAGCTTCGGCGCGGTCACTTTTGGCTCCTCGACATCCTGCAGCGGTGAACAACTTGAAAACCGATGCTAACTACCGCTCGGCGAGCGTCATTCGACAGGTGGCTGCCGATCACCGGCCGCGTCTGAGAAGGTGGGGAGCGTGACACGCACGTTGCGCCGGCAGCTTCCGGTGTCCGACACCGTGCTGCTGGGAGTCGGCGGCATGCTCGGCGCGGGCGTGTTCGCGGCCTTCGGCCCGGCGTCGGCCGTCGCCGGCATCTACTCCCTGGTCGGCGTGGTGCTGGCCGCCCTGCTCGCGGCGTGCAGCGCGTTCTCCACGGCCGACCAGGCGCGGGCCTTCCCCGGCGACGGGGCCGGCTACCGCTACACCACGCAGCTGCTCGGGCCGTGGCCCGGCCGGATGGCCGGCAGCGCCTCGATCCTCGGCCGGCTGGCCGCCGCGGCCGCCATCGCCGGCACGTTCGGCGCGTACGTCACGCCGACGCGGCCGCTGCTCGGCGCGCTGGCCGTGCTGGCTGTGTCAGTGGCCCTGGACGTGGTCGGTTTTCGGCTCAACCGCGCGCTGAACTGGGCCGTGGTGGCCATTGTGGCCGTTGCCCTCGGGCTGGTCGTGGCCACGTGCCTGGCCGTGCCGCCGCCCCCGATCACCAACGCCCCCGACGCCGACCAGCCGCTGGGCCTGCTGACCTCCGCCGGCATCATGGTGTTCGCCTTCCTCGGCTTCGAGCGGATCACCGCGCCCGGCCTGGGCGAGCCGTCCTTCACCGCCCGCCGCCTGCACCTGGCCATCCCGGTGTCCCTGGTGCTGGTGCTCGGCGTCTACCTGGCCGTCGGCTACGCCGCGTTCCGCCAGCTCGGCTCGACCCGGCTGGCCCTGTCGCCCGCCCCGCTGCTGGACGCCGTGGTCTCGGCCGACGGGCAGTGGATCGTGCCGCTGGTCACGGTCGGCGCCGCCGTGGCGACCGTCGCCGCGCTGCTGGGTGTCCTGTCGGGGGCGCGGCGCACCGTGACCACTGTGGCCAGGAGCGGCGATCTGCCGGCGGGTCTGGGGAACGACCGCGCGGCCGGCTGGATCGGCGGCCTGGTGATCGCCGTGCTGCTGGTGTTGTTGCAGCCGTCGACCGCGATCGGCCTCGCCGCCTGCGCGATGCTGGCCTACTACGCGTTCACCAACGCCTCGGCGCGGATCCTGCTCAAGGAGGACCGCACCTGGCCGATGCGGACCGCGTGCTTCGGCTTGGGACTGTCCGTTCTGTACGGCATGACCATGCCGCCGGTCCTGCTCGCTACGACGATCGGGGTCGTTCTGCTCGGCTCCGCGGGGATGTCTCTGTACCGTCGAACGGTGTGACGAACGTATCGGCGATCTGGGCCCCGGGCGCCACCGCGCTGCTGCGATTCCGCCGCCTCGACGGCACTCTCGGCCAGGTCCATCCGCTGTCCGTGCTGTCCGACGACGGCCGGGCGCTGGTCGGCTGGCTGCCCGCGGACACCCCGATCGTCGGCACCCGGCTGGTCGGCGGCGGCGACCCGCGCGCCGTGCCGATCGAGCAGCGCTTCACCCTTGAACGGGAGCGGTACCCGCACGTCTGGCACACCTCGGCCAACCTGCGCCTGGTCGAGGAGGACCGGTGGTCGAGCGTGTGGTGGTTCTTCACCCGGGACTGGGATTTCCGGGGCTGGTACGTGAATCTGGAGATCCCGCTGGGCCGCACCGCGTCCACTGTGGACCGGGTCGACGGCGCGCTGGACGTGGCCGTGGCGCCGGACCGCAGCTGGGCCTGGAAGGACGAAGACGAGGCCGACGAGTGCGTGCGGGCCGGGCGGTTCTCGGCCGAGCACCTGCGGCAGCTGCGCACGGAGGGTGAGCGGCTGATCGCGCTGGCCGAGGCCGGCCGCTTCCCGTTCGACGGGACGTGGACCGATTTCCGCCCGGACCCCGACTGGCCTGCGCCGACGCTGCCGGCCGGCGACTACTGATGGTTGGATGTCCGATCTTTGGGACTGCGATTTTCTGACCGGCGAGTAGGCGTTAGCCTTCTCACATGACGCCAGGCACCCACTTCAGCCATGTCCCGCACCCGTCCCCGGCGACCCCGGAGCAGGTAGCGTCGGTACTGGCTTCGCCGGGCTTCGGACAGCACTTCACCGACCACATGGTGACGATTCGCTGGAACACGGAGCAGGGCTGGCACGAACCGACCGTGCAGCCCTACCAGTCGCTGGTGCTCGACCCAGCGGCGATGGTGCTGCACTACGGTCAGGCGATCTTCGAGGGGCTCAAGGCCTACCGCCAGCCCGACGGCTCGCTCAAGTCGTTCCGTCCCGAGGCCAACGCCGAGCGGTTCCGCTCCTCGGCGCGCCGGCTGGCCATGCCCGAGCTGCCCGACGAGCTGTTCCTCGGCTCCATCGAGGAGCTGCTCAGGGTCGACGGCCGCTGGGTGCCCGAGCAGGCCGAGGAGTCCCTCTACCTGCGGCCGTTCATGATCTCCACGGAGAAGGGCCTCGGCGTCCGGCCGGCCAAGGAGTACGTGTACGTGCTCATCGCCTCGCCCGCCGGCTCCTACTTCGCCGGCGGCCTCAAGCCGGTCAGCGTGTGGCTGTGCACCGAGTTCGTGCGGGCCGCCCCCGGCGGCACCGGCGCGGCCAAGTGCGCCGGCAACTACGCCGCGTCGCTCCAGGCCCAGGCCCAGGCGGCCGACCAGGGCTGCGACCAGGTCGTGTGGCTGGACGCCATGGAGCGGCACTGGGTCGAGGAGATGGGCGGCATGAACCTGTTCTTCGTGTTCGGCTCCGGGGCCGACGCGAAGGTCGTCACGCCCGAGCTGTCCGGCTCGCTGCTGCCCGGCATCACTCGCGACTCCATCCTCCAGGTCGCCAGCGACCTCGGCCACCCGGTCGAGGAGCGCCGGGTGTCCACCGAGGAGTGGGAGAAGAAGGTCGGGACCGGGGAGCTGACCGAGGTGTTCGCCTGCGGCACCGCCGCGGTGATCACCCCGGTGGGCCGGGTCAAGCACGCCGACGGCGAGTTCCTCGTCAACGGCGGCGAGGCCGGCCCGGTGACCATGAAGCTGCGCGAGGCGCTCACCGGCATCCAGCGCGGCGGGGCCGACACCCACGGGTGGATGCGCACCTTCGCCTGACCCTCATCAGCGGCCCCGTGGGACCATGTCCGTGGTCCCACGGGGTTTTTCTTGGGTTTGGGGGAAGCAGATGGCTTTGTTCGACGCCGAGTACCACGCCGATCCGTATCCGGAGCACCACCGGCTGCGCGAGGAGGCGCCCGCGCACAGGGTGACCCTGCCCGACGGGCAGACGGCCTGGATCGTGACTCGGGCCGTCGACGTGCAGCGGCTGTTCGGCGATGCCCGGATGTCCTTGGACAAGGCCAACTCCCGCGACGCCTATGTCGGCTTCTCGCTGCCGCCGGAGCTGGACGCCAACCTGCTCAGCCAGGACGGGGACAACCACCAGCGGCTGCGGCGGATCGTGTCCAAGGCCTTCACCGCCCGGCGCGTCGAGCTGATGGCCGAGGGCATCCAGGCCGTGGCCACGCGCCTGGTGGACCGGCTGGAGGGTCCGGCCGTCGACCTCGTCCCCACGTTCGCCGCCCAGCTGCCGCTGCACGTGATCTCCGATCTGATCGGGGTGCCGGCGGGGGACCGGCTGGCGTTCGGCGCGTGGATCACCGCCATGTTCGCGCCCACCCAGCCCAGCGATGTGGTCGAGGCCGTGGCCAACCTCCAGAAGTTCATGCTGGAGCTGGTCGGCCGCCGGCGGACCGAGCCCGGGGACGACCTGCTCTCCGCGATCATCCAGGCCCGCGACGAGCAGGACCGGATGACCGAGAACGAGTTGGTGTCACTGGCTTTCCTGCTCCTGCTGGCCGGCGTCGAGAACGTGGCCCACGTGATCGTCAACGGGGTGGTGGCCCTGGTCGACGACCCCGCCCTGCGCGACCCCGCCCGCCTGCCCGACGTCGTCGAGGAACTGCTGCGTCACGCGCCGCCGCTGCCGTTCGCCATCCGCCGGTTCCCGCTCGAGGACATCGATGTCGACGGCGTCACCATTCCCGCCGGCTCCACCGTCTATCTCGGCGTGATGTCGGCCAACCGCGACCCGGCCCGCTTCGCTTCCCCCGACTCCTTCGACCCTTCCCGGCCGGCCCAGCACTTCACCTTCGGCCACGGCCCCCACTACTGCCTCGGCGCTCCCCTGGCCCGCCTGGAAACCCGCATCGCCCTGACGACCCTGTTCGACCGCTACCCCTCGCTCCGGCTAGCCGTCCCGGTCGAGGAACTGCCGTGGCGCAGCTCTTTCCGTTCCCACGCCCTGAAATCCCTGCCGGTCGCGCTGGCATAGCGAGCAGGACGCCGGGCTCTGCGCTAGAACGCGCACACCACCAGCACGGCCGTGGTCGCCAGTTCAGCCGCGGCGCCGAGGACGTCACCGGTGATGCCGTCGAAGCGGCGGCGGACGTGGTGGGTGAGGAGCAGCACGAGGCCGGTGGCCACAAGGACGCCGATCGGCCCCAGCCAAGGCTTTCCGGGCACCGCGAACACCCCGCCGACCACGGCGGCCACTGTCCACAATAGAGGGACGGCCACCGGCTGCGAGCCGGCGACCAAGGCCCCCAGGCCTTCGGGGCGGGCCGCGGGAACGGAACGCCGGCAGCACCACGCGAAACCCACCCGCCCGGTGACAACCGCCAGCAGCACGGCGCCCCACGGCTCGGAGCCGAAGCCGACGGCCTGGAGACCGAGGCCGACCACCAGCACGACGACGGCGAAAGGTCCGGCGCCGCCGGACTTCATGACCTCCAGGGCCCGCGCCGGCGGCCCGTAGCAGCCGAGGCCGTCGGCCGTGTCGGCGAGGCCGTCGAGGTGCATGCCCCGCGTGAGCAGCGCCAGCAGCCCGACGACGAGAAAGCCGGCGAGCAGCGGGGGAGCGCCGAAAACGACGACGCCCCAGGACACAGCGGCGGCGAAGGCCCCGAGCAGGAGACCGACGAGCGGGGCGAGGGCGATGGCGCGGGCGGCGACTCGCCGGTCGACGGTGGACGGCCCGGGAACGGGGAGGACCGTCAACCACGACACGGCGAGCCGCAGACCTGACACGGTTACGACGGGGTGCTCGCAGTGTCCTCGGACCGCTCGGAAACGCCGGCGTCGCCGAAGGTGGCCATGTCGGTGAGGATCCGCGCGGCCATGGTGAGCAGGGGCAGCGCGACGGCGGCGCCGGAGCCCTCGCCCAGGCGCATGCCGAGGTCGACGACGGGAGTCAACCCCAGGTGCCCCAGCACAAAGCTGTGGGCGGGCTCGACGGAGCGGTGCCCGGCGACCCACCAGTGCCGGGCCCCGGGGGCGAGGTCCTCGGCGACCATCGCGGCCGCCCCTACGACGAGGCCGTCGAGCACGACGGGGGTGCGGCGGATGGCGGCCTGGGCCAGGAAACCGGCCATGGCGGCCAGATCCGCGCCGCCGGCGGTGCGCAGCAGGGCCAGCGGATCGCCGGAAACCTTGCGGGCCCGACGAAGCGCGTCGCGGATGGCGGCGGTCTTGCGCATCCACGCGCTGTCGTCGATGCCGGTGCCCCGGCCGACGACGGCCACGGGCTCCTCGCCGGTGAGGGCGGCGACGATGACGGCGGCGGGGGTGGTGTTGCCGATGCCCATGTCGCCGGCGATGAGCAGGTCGGCCCCGCCGTCGACCTCCTCGTCGGCGACGGCCATGCCGGCGGCGACGGCCCGGCGGGCCTCGTCCTCGGTCAGGGCGTCCTCACGGTCGATGGACCCGGAGGAGCGCCGCACCTTGAACTTGCTGACCTGGTCGGGGGTCTCGGCGTCGACGGCCATGTCGACCACCCGCACGGTCGCCCCGGCCACCCCGGACAGCACGTTGATCGCGGCCCCGCCGGTCATGAAGTTGGCGACCATCTGCCCGGTCACCTCGGGCGGGTACGCGGACACGCCGCCGCGGGCCACGCCGTGGTCGCCGGCGAAGACCACCACCCGGGCCCGGGTGAACGGCCGCGGCGGGCACTTGCCCTGGCACGCGGCGATCCACACGCCGAGTTCCTCCAGCCGCCCCAGCGACCCGGCGGGCTTGGTCAGCCGCTCGTGCCGCGCGGCCGCCTCCCGTCGCGCGGTCGGGTCCGGCGGATCCACGGCGGGGAACTCGATGCTCGTCACCACAAGATCCTTTCACTTCACCCGGAGCGGCAGGCCGGCCACGAGCAGCAACACCTCGTCGCAGGCCTGCGCCAGCCTCGCGTTCAGCGAGCCCAGCTCATCGCGGAACAGCCTGCCAGAGCGGGTCGCGGGCACCACGCCCAACCCGACCTCGGCCGACACCAGCACCAGCGGACCGTCCCGCCGCACCACGGCGTCGACCAGGGCGTCGCACCGCACGCGGGCGGCGTCCAGCGGCCCTTCCCACGCGCCGGTGTCGTCCAGCACGCCGGTCAGCCACGTCGCGAGATCGTCGACGAGCACGGTCCCCGGCGCCGAATCCAGCACCGGCGGCAGGTCGATCGTCTCCACCGTGGACCAGGTCGCCGGCCGGCGGGCCACGTGCTTGGCGATCCGCTCCTGCCAGTCCAGGTCCGACGGATCCCGGCGCGCGGTGGCCACATAGGTCACGGGATCAGCAGCCGAGGCAAGGCCTTCGGCATGGGCCGACTTGCCCGAGCGGGCGCCTCCGAGCACCAGTGTCCGTGACGTCACGGGCCGGACGTTACCGTCTGCGCATGGCGTTGCGATGGCAGTACCAGGACGACGACGGCGTGGACGTGCCCGGCCCGGACGTCACCTTCGACGATCAGGACGCCGCCGAGGACTGGCTCAGCGCCACCTGGACCGACCTCGCGGAGATCGACGTCACCCAGGTGACGCTGCTCGACGGCGACGACATCGTCTACGGCCCCATGAGCCTCAAGCCCTGAGATTCTCAGTCCCGCCAACTTCTCAGCCCGCCAACTTCTCAGCCACGTGAGTGGCTCAGTTGGCTTCCACGGCCACCTGAGCCACTCACGTGGGGCGAAAAGCGAAAATGAGCCACTCACGTGGAGTGGAGCCGGGGCAGGGGGCAGGGGGTCAGGGCGATTGGGTCAGCATCGGGTCGGTGTGGATGTGGCCATCGAGGACCTTGTCGATCTGCTCCAGGATCGCCGGCTCCAGCTTCACGCCGGCGGCCTTGACGTTCTCGACGACCTGCTCGGGCCGGCTGGCCCCGATGATCGCGGAGGCCACGTTCGGGTTCTGCAGCACCCAGGCCACGGCCAGCTGGGCCAGCGACAGGTCGACCTCGGCGGCGATCGGCTTGAGCAGCTGGACCTTCTCCAGCACCTCGTCCAGCAGCAGCCGGGAGATGAAGTTCTTGCCGCTGGCGTCGGTGGCCCGCGAGCCCTCGGGCACCGGCTGGCCGGGCAGGTACTTGCCGGTGAGCACGCCCTGGGCGATCGGCGAGAACACGATCTGGGAGATGCCCTCCCGCTCGCTGGTCGGCACGATCTGCGGCTCGATGACCCGGTGCAGCATGTTGTACTGCGGCTGGTTGGAGATGAACGGCACCTTCAGCTCGCGGGCGATGGCCGCGCCGCGGGTGATCTGGTCGGCGGTCCACTCGGAGACGCCGATGTAGAGGGCCTTGCCCTGGCGCACGATGTCGGCGAAGGCCAGGAACGTCTCCTCCAGCGGCACGGTCCGGTCGAACCGGTGCGCCTGGTAGACGTCGACGTAGTCGGTGCCCAGCCGGCCCAGCGAGCCGTTGATCGACTCCAGGATGTGCTTGCGGCCCAGGCCGCGGTCGTTGGGGCCGCCGGGGCCGGTCGGCCAGAACACCTTGGTCAGGATCTCCAGGCTCTCCCGGCGCTGCCCCTTGAGCGCCTGGCCCAGCACCGACTCGGCCTTGGTGTTGGCGTAGACGTCGGCGGTGTCGAAGGTCGAAATGCCGGCGTCCAGCGCCGCGTGCACGCACTTCACGGCCTGGTCCTGCTCGACCTGGGAGCCGTGGGTGATCCAGTTGCCGTACGAGATCTCACTTACCGACAGGCCGCTGCGGCCAAGGCGACGAAACTCCATGCCCGAAGCCTAGACCGAGATAGTTCGGTCGGCTAAGTAGCTGGCGGAACGTCACGCCTCGACGGTGTCGCCCGGACGCACCCGCGGCCGCGGCACGCGCAGCTTGCGGACCTGGCTGGCCCGGGTGAACGTGTACCAGATGATGCCGGCGGTCCCCACCGTCTCCTTGGGGAACTTGTCCCGGGCCAGCCGGGTGGCCAGCCGGCCCAGCATGATCGCCTCGACCACCATGGCCAGCAGGAACACCAGGCAGGCCAGCATCACGTACTCCTGCACCGGCAGCGTGGGCACCGCGACCTGGAGGAAGTACGAGGCCAGCACCAGGATGGCCAGCGGCATGAACAGGCCCATGAGGTTGCGCCGGGAATCGATCACGTCCCGCACGAACGCCTTGACCGGGCCGCGGTCCTTGGGCATGAGGTAGCGCTCGTCGCCGGACATCATCTTCTCGCGGCGTTCGCGCTGCTCGTTGTTGCGCTCCTCGCGCGACAGCTTCGGCCGCAGCTCGCGGTTGCGCTTCATGGCCTCGCGCTGCGTGCGGGGCGGCGGCGGCACCGGGCCGCGGCGGTGCGCCTCGGCGTCGCGGCGCTTGGGCGTCACCTTGCCCTTGGGCGCAGTCTGCCCCTTCGCCACCTCCACGACGGGAGCGACGTCCACCGCTCCGTCCTCGGTGGCGGCGTCGTCGGCTGAGTTGCGGCGCAAGAACCTCACATCACCAGGGTAAGCCAGACCACCGGCGGTAGCGTCAGCGCATGCGCGTACTCGTCGCCCCCGACTGTTTCGGCGGCACGCTGACCGCCCTGGAGGCCGCCGAGGCCATCGCCGCCGGCTGGCGCCGCTCCGCCCCGGCCGACGAACTCCTGCTGCGCCCGCTGGCCGACGGCGGCCCCGGCTTCGTCGAGGTGCTGCACGGGGCGCTCGGCGGGGAGGTGCACGAGAACCGGGTGACCGGGCCGCTCGGGCATACGGTCACCGCCCGGTGGCTGGCGCACGACGGCACCGCGTACATCGAGTCGGCGCAGGCGTGCGGTCTGCACCTGACCGACCGCCGCGACCCGGAGACGTCCACGACCTACGGCGTCGGCGAGCTGATCGCCGCCGCCCGTGACGCCGGTATGAACCGGGCGGTGGTCGGGCTCGGCGGCTCCGGCACGACCGACGGCGGCGCGGGCATGATCCGAGCTCTCGGCGGCCACGTGACCGATGACACAGGCAATCCGATCGGGCCCGGCGGCGCCGACCTGGCCCGGGCCGCCGATGCGGTGCTGCCGGCGGTCGGGATCGAGCTGGTCGCGGCCTCCGACGTGGAGAACCCCCTGCTCGGACCGCACGGCGCGGCCCACACCTTCGGCCCGCAGAAGGGCGCGGACCCGGCCGCCGTGGAGCGCCTGGAGATCGGCCTGACCCGGTGGGCCGACGTGCTCCCGAAGGACGTCCGCGACCTCCCCGGCGCCGGCGGCGCCGGCGGCCTCGGGGCCGGGCTGCTGGCCGTCGGGGCGGCGTTCACCTCGGGATCGGCGCTGGTCAGGGCCCTGACCCGGCTCGACGAGGCGCTGGAGCGGGCGCAGCTGGCGATCACCGGCGAGGGCAGCTTCGACTGGCAGTCGCTGCGCGGCAAGCTGATCACCGCGGTCGCCGCCGGCGCGGCCGACCGGGGCATTCCCTGCCTGGTGCTGGCCGGCCAGGTCAGCGTGGGCCGGCGGGAGGCGGGCGCGGTCGGCGTCGAGCAGTCGTACGCGGTGGCCGAGCACGCCGGCTCGGTGGCCGCCGCGATGGCCGACCCGGCCGGGACGCTGGCGGCGCTGGCGGCCGACGTGGCCGCCCAGTGGTCTCGGGCAAATGCCCGCTGACCTGTCCTACCATGGGTGTGGAATGAACGCCGACCCGTCGTGCGTTGGACGTTCTAGGACCGACATACCGCAGGACGTCGAGGGAGAGCCATGACCGTCCAGGACACCGCCTCGCAGGGCGCGCAGACCGAGGAGCAGACGCACGGCGTCCAGCTCACCGACGAAGCCGCCAGCAAGGCCAAGGCGCTGCTCGACCAGGAGGGGCGCGATGACATGCACCTGCGCATCGCCGTCCAGCCCGGTGGCTGTGCGGGTCTGCGCTACCAGCTGTTCTTCGACGAGCGCAGCCTCGACGGCGACCTGCTCCGCGACTTCAACGGCCTCAAGGTGGCCGTGGACCGCATGAGCGCGCCGTACCTTCAGGGCGCCACCATCGACTTCGTGGACACCATCGAGAAGCAGGGCTTCACGATCGACAACCCGAACGCGGGCGGCTCGTGCGCCTGCGGCGACTCGTTCCACTGAATCGCCGGCTGTCGGAGAAGGGCCGTCCCGCTCGGGGCGGCCCTTCCGCCGTTTTAGTAGTACGCCCAGTTGTTCAGTAGTCGTCCAGGCCGCTGACCTGGGCCACGCAGGCCTCGTCGACCCGCCACGGCGCGGCCGTGCGCGGGGCCGGCAATGGGGCCGCGAGCTGCACAAGGGCGCCGGGGATGTCGGCGCAGTCGTCGATCAGCTGATCCAGTGAAACGGGCTCTGGGGCGGTCACAAGGCGACCGTAGTCACCGGGATGCCGCACCGGAATCCGTTACCAATCGGTAGTCTCTCGATCCCGGACCATGTCCACCCGACCGGGTGGCCCACCGTTGTAGATCGGGGAGACACACCGTGCCCGTTGCTGTCATCGGCAGTATCGCCGCCGACCATCTGATGCACTTCCCGGGCAAGTTCACCGAGCAGCTGGTCGCCGAGCGGCTGGACCGCGTGTCGCTGAGCTTCCTGGTCGACGACCTGGTGGTGCGCCGGGGCGGCGTCGGCGCGAACATCGCGTTCGGCATGGGTGTGCTGGGGCAGAAGCCGATCCTCGGCGGCGCCGTCGGCAAGGACTTCGACGACTACCGCGCGTGGCTGGAGCGGCACGGCGTGGACTGCCGGTCGGTGTACGTCTCCGACCTCAAGCACACCGCCCGGTTCATGTGCACCACCGACGACGACATGAACCAGATCGCCTCGTTCTACACCGGCGCCATGGCCGAGACCGGCATGGTCGAGATCGGGGCCATCGCCGACCGCGTCGGCGGCCTGGACCTGGTGCTGCTCAGCCCCACCGACCCCGAGGCGATGATCCAGCACGCCGAGGAGTGCCGGCAGCGCGGCCTGTCCTTCGCCGTGGACCCCTCCCAGCAGCTGGCCCGGATGGACGGCGACCAGGTGCGCCGGTTCGTGACCGGGGCCAGGTACCTGTTCAGCAACGACTACGAGTGGGAGCTGATGCTCAAGAAGACCGGCTGGTCCGAGGCCGAGATTCTGGCGCAGGTGGAGATGCGCGTCACCACGCTGGGCGAGAAGGGCGTGGAGATCGTCGGCCGCGAGGTCGGCTCGCTCCAGGTGCCGGCCGTGCCCGAGCTGGCCAAGGTCGACCCCACCGGCGTCGGCGACGGCTTCCGCGCCGGCTTCCTCTCGGCCGTCTGCGGCGGCCTCAGCCTGGAGCGCGCCGCCCAGCTCGGCGCCCTGGTCGCCGTGCACGTGCTGGAGGTCAACGGTCCGCAGGAGTGGGCCTTCGACCGCGAGGTCGCCCTCGGCCGCCTGGCCGACGCCTTCGGCCCCGAAGCCGCCGCCGAAGTAGGCGCCCTCCTCCCCGCCTGACACCCCCGCAGCGCAACCCCCCGAAGCTTGGAAGGGGGCTTTCCTCCACTCCGAGTGGAGGAAAGCCCCCTTCCAAGCGTTTGAGGCTTGACGGGTCAGAGGCGGACTGGGTATTGGGGCTCGGGGATGACGGGCCTGATGCGGCCCTCGATGAAGATGCCGTGCCAGAGCATGAACATGAGCAGCGCCCAGATGCGGCGGCTGTGGTCCATGCCGCCGGTCCGGTGCTCCTCGATCACGGCCAGCACCGCCTGCTTGTCGATCAGGTGGTCGGTCTGGGACTGGCGCACGATGTCGACGGCCCAGGGGTACATGTCCTCGCGCAGCCAGTGCCGGATGGGCACCGGGAAGCCCAGCTTGCGACGGTTGATCACGTGCGCCGGGATGATGTCGGCGATGGCCCGCCGCAGCGCGTACTTGGTGGTCTCGCGGGTGATCTTCTGCTCGAGCGGCACCTGCGAGGCGATCTTGAACACCTCGTGGTCCAGGAACGGGACCCGCAGCTCCAGCGAGTTGGCCATGGTGACCTTGTCCGCCTTGACCAGGATGTCGCCGCGCAGCCAGGTGAACAGGTCCACGTGCTGCATCCGGCTCACCGGGTCCCAGTCCGCCGACTCGCGGTAGGCCTTGGCGGTGGCGTCGGCGTGCGTGATCGACGGGTCGAAGGTCCGCAGCACCGCGCGCAGCTGGTCGTCCCGGAAGATACGGGCGTTGCCGTAGTAGCGCTGCTCCAGCGTGAGCGCGCCGCGGCGCAGCAGGTCCTTGCCGCGCACGCCCTCGGGGATGCGGGTGGAGACCCGGCCCATGGCCTTGCGCAGCGAGCCCGGCACCTTCTCGAACGCCGACAGCGACAGCGGCTCGCGGTAGATGGTGTACCCGCCGAACAGCTCGTCCGCGCCCTCGCCGGACAGCACCACCTTGACGTGCTGGCGGGCCTCGCGGGCGATGAACCACAGGGGCACCAGCGCCGGGTCGGCCACCGGGTCGTCCAGGTACCAGACGATCAGCGGGATGGCTTCCATCATCTCGGCCGGCGACACGGTCCGGACCACGTGCTTCACGCCGATCGCGGCGGCCGATTCGGCGGCCACGTCCACCTCGGAGAAGCCGGCCCGCTCGAAGCCGGTGGTGAAGGCGATCAGGTCCGGGTTGTGCTCCTTGGCCAGGGCCGCGATCACGGTGGAGTCGATGCCGCCGGACAGGAACGAGCCCACGGTCACGTCGGCCCGCATGTGCTTGGCCACGGAGTCGCGCAGCGCGTCGGCGATGTCGGCGTACAGCTTGGTGGCGTCGGCCGGGCCGTGCATCACGCGCGGGCGGAACTTCGGGCTGAAGTAGCGCTCGATGGAGATCTCGCCGCCGGGGGCGAACGTGAACGAGGTGCCGGACTCGATCCGCCGCACGTGCGTGTTCAGCGACTCGGGCTCGGGCACGTACTGGAGGATGAAGTAGTGCTGGAGGGCCCGGCGGTCCAGCTTGGGCTCGATGCCCAGGGTGTCGGACAGCTCCAGGATGCTCTTCTTCTCGCTGGACATGGCGATGCCGCCGGGGCCGGCCGCGTAGTACAGCGGCTTGATGCCGAACGGGTCCCGGGCACCGAAGATGATCTTCTTTTCGCTGTCCCAGATCATGAACGCGAACATGCCGCGCAGCCGCGGCACGGCCGCCGCGCCCCAGTAGTGGTACGCGGCGACGATCACCTCGCTGTCGCCGTCGGTGTGGAACTGGGCCCCGAACCGCTCGATCAGCTCGGCCCGCAGCTCGATGTAGTTGTAGATCTCGCCGTTGAAGGCCAGCGCGTACCGGTTCTCCTGCCCGGGCGGGCCCCACAGCAGCGGCTGGTGGGAGTGCTCCAGGTCGATGATGGCCAGCCGGTTGAAGCCGAACACCACCTCGCCGCCCTGCCAGGTGGCGACCTCGTCCGGGCCGCGGTGCCGCTGGCAGTGCAGGGCCCCGGCCAGCGCCGGACGCGCGGCTGCGGCCGCGTTCTCAGTGGGACAGATCAGTCCAAGCAGACCGCACACGTCCTAACCGCACCTCTCATCGAAACAGGGCACAACACACCGGGGGGTCGCCGCCCAGTATGCCCATGGCGGGCGGATGGCCGAGCGGCAGGCCGTGGGCCGTCCCGGGCGTGACTCCCAGGAGTAGACGCGGCGCCCCGCTCCACCGTTGCCAGGGCCGGGCCGGATCGATCACCCCCGAGGGGTGGCCCGACACCGGCTGGGTTAGGCTCCGACCTGATTGACGGCGGGGTGCCGTCACCGCTGCTGAGCAGCGGCTGGTGTGGGGTCACGCCAGAGGCCCGTCACGAGGAGGCAGCGAGCAGTGCGCCTGATGGAGGGCTCCCGGAAAGCACGGGTGGCCAAACTCGCCGGGCTGGCCGGCCTGGTCGCGGTTGCCGCAAGCGGCTGTTCGACCGACGAGGTCCTGCGCTTCGGCTGGCCGGTCGGCATCACGCCGCAGGCGGACGCCATGCGTGACCTGTGGACGTGGTCCGTGGTCGCCGCGCTGGCGGTCGGCCTGGTCGTGGCGATCCTGATCCTGTGGCCGGTGGTCTTCCACCGCAAGCGCAGCGACGAGCTGCCCAAGCAGCTTCAGTACAACCACCCGCTGGAGATCGTCTACACGGTCATCCCGGTGGTCATCGTGGCGGTGCTGTTCTACTTCACCGCCACCACCGAGAACTACGTCACGGACAAGAGCCACACCCCGGACGTCACGGTGGACGTGGTGGGCTTCCAGTGGAACTGGGAGTTCAAGTACGAGGGCTACAAGACGCCGGACGGCGCCGTGGTGTCGACCGTCGGCACGAGCAGCGAGATCCCGCTGCTGGTGCTGCCGACCAACAAGTGGATCCAGTACAACCTGGTCTCCACCGACGTCATCCACTCGTTCTGGGTGCCGGCCTTCAACTTCAAGCGCGACGTGTTCCCGGCGCCGGACAAGAACAACCAGGACTCGTCCTTCCAGAACACGATCGACCAGACGGGCTCGTTCGTCGGGCACTGCGCCGAGCTCTGCGGCGCGTACCACTCGGCGATGAACTTCGAGGTCCGCGCGCTGCCCAACGACCTGTTCCAGCAGTTCATGCAGCTGCGGGAGAAGGTCAACGCCAAGACCGGCAAGCCGTACACCACCTCCGAGGCGCTGTCGGAGATGAACTGCGGCGACCTGTGCGCGCCGCTGGCCACGACCACGCATCCGTTCAACACGGACCGCACGGCCCGGACCGGAAGCTGAGGAACCGCCGATGAAGATTGAGTCCAGGATCTTCGAGATCGTCGCCGGCTTCTGCTTCATCATGGCCGTCATCTACGGCCTGTGGGCCAAGGAGCCGGTCGGCATCGTCGCGCTGACCCTCACCGGCGGCCTGTGCCTGATCACCGGCACCTACTTCCGGTTCGTGGCCCGCCGCATCCCGGAGCGTCCCGAGGACGACACCGAGGCCGAGGTCAGCGACGGCGCCGGCGAGCTGGGCTTCTTCAGCCCGGGCAGCTACTGGCCGTTCGGCATCGCCGTCGCCGCCGCGATCGGCGCGCTGTCGCTGGCCTTCTTCCAGACGTGGATGCTGGTCATCACGGTGGTGCTGATCCTGATCACCGTGGGCGGCCTGGTGTTCGAGTACCACACCAAGCCCAACCACGAGTGAGCCAGCTGAAGGTGTACTGAGCGAACGGCCCCGGGCATTCAGCCCGGGGCCGTTTTCGCGCACGATGCCCGTGTGCCGCTACTAGACGACCGAGCCGCCACCCGGCGACTGCTGGACCGCTTCGGGTTCGGTCCGCGACCGGGGGAGCTGGACTCGCTGGCCGCCGGCGGGTTCGCGGCGGCGTGCCAGCGGGTGCTGGCCCAGGCACCCGACGCGGTGTCGCTGCCGGACCTGGGGGCGGAACCCGCCCCGGTGAGCAAGAAGGCCAGCGCGGCTGAGCGTAAGCAGCGCCAGAAGACGTTGCGGGGCCAGCAGGTCACGGCCGCCCAGTGGTGGCTGGACCGGATGGCCGGCGCCACGTCGGCGCTGCCGGAGCGGCTGACCTGGTTCTGGCACGGGCATTTCGCCACCAGCGTGCAGAAGGTGCGCAGCGCCCGCCTGATGCTGCGCCAGAACCAGGCGCTGCGGGGCATGGGCGGCGGCGACTTCACCGCGCTGGCCAAGGCGATGGTGGTGGACCCGGCGCTGCTGCTGTGGCTGGACGGCCAGCAGAACAAGGTCGGCGCGGCCAACGAGAACCTGGCCCGCGAGTTCATGGAGCTGTTTACGCTGGGCGTGGGCCACTACAGCGAGAACGACGTGCGCGAGGCCGCCCGGGCGCTGACCGGCTGGACGGTGGACCGGGACGCCATGACCTCATCGTTGGCACCCAAACGACACGACAACGGCGTCAAAACCGTGTTGGGAATCACCGGAAATCTCGACGCCGATGGATTTGTCGACATCGTGCTGAATCGTCAGGACTCGCCGCGCTTTGTGGCGGGCCGGCTGTGGTTCCGGTTGGTCAGCGCCACGCCGCCGGCGGCGGACGTGCTCGACCGGCTGGTCGCGGGCTACGGTCCGCAGCGGTCCATCGGGGGGCTGCTGCGGGCCGTGCTCGCCGAACCGGCGTTCCGGGACCCGGCCACGAGTCTGGTGAAGCAGCCGGTGGAATGGGCGGCCGGCCTGATGCGGGCGTTGGGCGTGCAGCCGTCGACACTGCCGGTCACGCAACTGGAAGCCGGGCTGCGGGGCATGGGCCAGGTGCCGTTCGAGCCGCCGAGCGTGGGTGGTTGGCCGGCGGCGCAGTCCTGGCTGACCACCTCGGCCGGGCTGGCCCGCCTGCACCTGGCGCAGCTGATCGTCGGGCACGTCGACGTGTCGCACATCACGTCCGCAGCGGCCGCCGGCGCGGCCCTGGGCGTCGACACCTGGAGCCAGCGGACCACGGCGGCGCTGGCCGGCCTGCGAGGGGCGCAACTGGCCGCGATGGCCGCCTGTGCGCCGGAATACGTGGTGAGTCAATGAGAATCAGCCGACGGGCCTTCATCCTGGCCAGCGGCGTGGTCGGCGCGAGCGCGCTGGCCGTCGGCGCGACCCAGGTGAACTGGGCCGACCTGATGACTGCCGCCGCCCGGGATCCGCTGCGCCCGGACACCGGCGTGTTGGTCGTCTGCACCCTCTACGGCGGCAACGACGGCCTGAACACCGTGATCCCGGCGGCCGACTCGGCGTACCAGAAGGCTCGGCCCGATCTGGCCTACCAGCCGCACGAGGTGCTCGACCTCGGCGACGGTCTCGGCCTCAACCCGGGCATGACCGGCTTGAAGAAACTGTGGGACGACAAGCGATTGGCCATTGTGCGCGGCGTCGGCTATCCCAAGCCCGACCACAGTCATTTCCGGTCCATGGCCATCTGGCAGACCGCGTCGCCCGACAGCCCGCAGCCGACCGGCTGGTTGGGGCGCTGGCTCGACGTCACCGGCGACGATCCGCTGCGGGCCGTGTCCATCGAGCCCGTGCTGCCGCCGCTGATGGCCGGGCAGCGGACCGCCGGCGCGACCCTGCCCGTGACCGGTCTCAAGCTGCCGACCGGGGCGCTGGGCACGTCGTTTTCGCTTCTCGGGCAACCGGAATCCGGCGAAGCACCCGATCAGGCGAGGGCTGCTCGGTCCATCGCCGACCTGCACACCACCGCCACCAAGCTCGGGCCGGCCGTGAAACCCAGCAGCGACAGCAAAGGCCAGCTCGCGGCTCAACTGGATGTGGTCGCCGGCCTGGTCGAGGCCGGCGTGCCGACCCGGGCGTATTCCGTGTCACTGGGCGGTTTCGACACCCACGCCGACGAGAAGAGCACCCAGCAACGGCTGCTCACCGAGCTCGACCAGGCCCTCTCCGCCTTCGTGGATCGCATGCGGGGCAAGCAGGTCGTCGTGCTCGTCTACTCCGAGTTCGGCCGCCGCGTCGCCGCCAACGCCAGCGACGGCACCGACCACGGCACCGCCGGCCCCGTGTTCGTCATCGGCGACGTCGTCAACGGCGGCTTCTACGGCCAGCAGCCCAGCCTCACCGACCTCGACAACGGCGACCTCCGTGAGCACACCGACTTCCGAGACGTCTACGCCACCATGCTCCGCGACGTCCTCGGCGCCGACCCCGGCGAGGTCCTCGCCGGCCACGACGCGACGGTCAACGGTTTGCTCACCTGAAGCTGCTTGGAAGGGGCATTCCTGGCGGTGGAGGCGGGTGGGTGCGGTTGTGGTTCGGGTGCCCGCGCCGCGCGGTTGCCGGGGGGTGGGTGGATCGTTTGTGGTTGGTGGTGGCGGGGTGGAGTCTGCTTTGTGGGGTTGGGGTTGTTGTGTGGTTGGGGTGGGGTGGGGACGTTGTTCGGCTGAGGGGTGGGGTTTGCTTTGTGAGGTTGGGGTTGTTGCGTGGTTGGGGGTGGGGTGGGACGGTTGGTTGGTGGCTCCGGGTGGATTTTGTGTGGAGGCCTCTGGGCGATGGCGTATCAAGGCGCTATCGGGCAGGCTCCGCCTGCCTCGATACGCAAGAAGCTTATGCCATCGCCCCCCTCCACACAAAATCCACCCTCCGATTGTCAAAGCGGAAAGTCTGTGTTGCCGATCGCTTTCCCGGGTCGCCGACCCCGCTTTGTTGGAGAGGGATTTTCGGTTCGCTCTGGAGTTGTCAAAGAACGGTAGCGCGGTGCGGGCGGCGGGTGGGGCGGGAATGCGTGGTGGTCAGTACTGGTGAGGTTGAGTGGTGTAATGCCGGCCCTGCGGCGTGACCCAGTGAAGCGTTCCGTCCTCGTCGAGGGTGACGGTGTGGTCGCCGTGCTTGATGTGGTGATGGTGTTGGCAGTAGCCCTTGAGCTGGTCCGGGTTCGTCTTGCCTTTCGGCCACGGGATGGTGTGGTCGATTTCCTGGATGGGATTGACACAGCCGGGGGCGCAGCAGGTGCCGCCGTCGCGGAGTTTGGTGAACTCCCGGCAGCGGGCTGGGGGCTTGTAGAGGTGGGTGGCCATCGCGGCGGCCCGCTGGTACTCATCGAGCAGGACGCCGCGCCAGGGGCCGAGCATGGCGAGTTCGCGGGCGGAGTCGGCGCTGATGGGGCCGTAGCCGTCGAGCAGGCCCGGGTCCTCGGTCAAGCCCATCAACGTCTCCATCGACAGCGTGACGTGGACCTGCACCTTCCGATCGATGCCATACCCCAGGAACCGGTCCAGGAAGGCGTCCACCCGCTTCTGGTCAGTCGTGCGGCAGTCCTTGCACAGCGCCCGGGCGTCGGCGGTGGCGATGTCGTAGCACTGCCGGGCGTCGATCGCCGACATGCGGATCCGCAGCTCGGCCATGCCGTTGGGCAGCGGGTAGAACTCGATCCGCCGCTCCTTGTCACGGGCCTTCTGGCGGCGCTGCTCATAGCCCAGCGGATCAGCCTCGGCCACCAGCTTGGTGGTCCGACGCGCGAGTTGGGTGCGGGTGAGCTCGGCGGCGACATCCACCAGCTGGTCTTCGATCTGGGGGATCGTGGCGGGGTCGAGGTGGATCACCCGCTCGTCGACGGTCTCCAGCCGGCGTAGGTCGATCTCCCCGCGCCGTAGCTGCTCACACAGCCGAGGCAGGCGGTCTAGGACTTCGGCGCGCTCCTGCTGGCGGAACAGGGATTGTTCGGACTCGTGGGTGGCCATGGACATCTCGGCCAGGTCGTCGAAATTCCGAAGAATGCACAGCCGAGCGTGGTCGGCAACCGCCGTGATCTTGCGGGCAATGACGAATGCGGTGACCTGTTGCTCAGCGGTGAGGGTGGAGAGATCTGCGCCGAGGAGCAGGTCCAGCATCGCTCCCGAAGGCTCAGCGGACTCTAGCTCTCGGGTGATTTCTGACATACCCCAACGATACCCCTATTGAAGATCAAAATCGAACCACTAACGAGTGAACCTGTGTTTCATGCATAATCGCAACGACCCCACAAACAGCATTACGACCCCACCCGCAGCACCACGGCGACAATCATCTTCACCTTCAGGCTCCGGAGGGTGGATTTTGCGCGGAGGGGGGCGATGGCATAAGCTTGTTGCGTATCGAGGCAGGCGGAGCCTGCCCGATAGCGCCTTGATACGCCATCGCCCAGAGGTCTCCGCGCAAAATCCACCCGGAGTCACTAACCATCCCACCCCGCCCCCTAAACCGAACAACGTCCCCACCCCTCACCGCAAACCCCACCCCCGGCAACCGCGCGGCGCGGGCACAAGAACCACAACCACACAACCCCAGAAGCCCACACCCAAAAACAGCCAGCCCAACGTCAAACGCAGTGAAAGGCCCTTTCACCGCATGACGTCAGGCAGTGGCGAGCTTGCTGGAGAGGCTGATCCACCGGTCAAGGAGTTCTGCTGCCGCCCCCGAGTCTATCGCTTCGGCCGCGACGGAAAGGCCAGCACGGAGATCGGCGTGGAGATCAGAGCCAAGCCCGTTGAACACGGCGACGGCGCCGGCGGCGTTGATGAGCACGGCGTCCCGGACGGGGCCGGTGCGGCCGGCCAGGAGGTCCCGCACGACTTGGGCGTTGTACGGGGCGTCGCCGCCGACGAGGTCGGCGGGCAGAGCCGGGGTGACGCCGAGCCGGGACGGGTCGATGCGGTCGGTGCGGACCGTGCCGTCCTGGGCGATCCACACGGACGTCGTGGTGGTCGTGGTGATCTCGTCCAGCCCGTCGTCCCCGCGCACCAGCAGCACATGCGCGCCCCGGGAGGCGAACACGCCGGCCATCACGGGGGCCATGGGTTCCCGAGCGCAGCCGACCAGGCCGTACTTGGGCTGCGCCGGGTTGGACAGCGGCCCGAGGATGTTGAACGCGGTCGGCACGGCCAGCTCACGCCGGGGCCCGGAGGTGAAGCGCAGCGCCGGGTGGTAGGCGGGGGCGAAGCAGAACCCGATGCCGACCTCGGCCACGCAGCGCTGCACGGCGTCCGGCGGCAGCTCGATGGCCACGCCGAGTTCCTCGAGCACGTCACCGGTGCCGCACTTGGACGACGAGGCGCGGGCCCCGTGCTTGACCACGGGCACGCCGGCGGCGGCGGTGACGATGGCGGTCATGGTCGAGATGTTGACGGTGTGGGCCTGGTCGCCGCCGGTGCCGACGATGTCGATGGCCCGGCCGGCGACGTCGACGGTGCGGGCGTGCCGCAGCATCGAGTCGGCCATGCCGAGCACCTCGTCGGCGGTCTCGCCCTTGGCCCGCAACGCGACCGCGAACCCGGCGATCTGCGCCGGCGTGGCCTCGCCGGACATCACCTGGTCCATCGCCCAGCCGGTCTGCGCCGCCGTCAGGTCGTCCCCGGCGATCAGCGTGCCCAGCAGGTCGGGCCAGGTCAGCGTGCTCATCTCGGCACGGGCGCACCGGACCGCAGCACCTCTGCGACGGTCTCGGCCGCGGTCAGCGGGTCCAGCGGGTGCACGATGACGGCGTCCGCCTGCGACCAGGTGGCCAGCCAGCGGTCGTCCTTGCGCCGCACCGCGATCACGATCGGCGGGCAGTTGGTGATCTCGTTCTTGAGCTGGCGGGACAGGCCCATGCCGCCGGTGGGCTGCGCCTCGCCGTCCAGGATGGCCAGGTCGATGCCGCCGCCGTCCACGTGGTAGAGCACGTCCGCCACCGTGCCGACCTCGACGTACTCCACGCGGCCCAGGTCCGGCGCCGGCCGCCGGCCGACGGCGTTGACGATCGCCTCGCGGACCTCCGGCCGGTGGCTGAAGACCAGGACCTTCCACGTCTGCGTGCTCATACCGTGATGCTATCTGTGTCACACCTTCAGGTCTGCAAGCAGTCCCATCCCAGGGCGTCCCCGCCCAGCCGCTGGGCCAGCCCGGCCATCCGGGACCGCTCCTGCGCGCAGCTCAACGCGGTGATCACCTGGGCGCGCAGCGCGTGCAGGCGCACAGGATCACCCGTTTCGACCACCCGCAGCTCCCAGCCGTCCTGCGCCAGCACGGCCCGGGCCCGCTCCACCTCGTCCGCCGGCAGCACCAGATGGTGGCGCAGCACCGCCTTCTCCTCGACCCTCAGCCGGGGCGACCGGGCCAGCACGGCCGAGTCCGCCTCGGCCGGGTCGAAGGCCTCGGCGACGATCTCCAATGCAGGGTTGTCCAGGTCGAACGGCAATTCCGCCCGCCGCCCGAACATCGACCCCAATCGCCCGAACACGCCCATCGCTCTCGATCTCCCCGTGCACCCCACCCGACCGGGCGGCCTGATCCACCGCAGGCAATAATGCGACCCGTGACAACGGCAGCTCCTCCCATCGCTCAGCGGGTCCACTCGCTGAATCGCCCGAACATGGTCAGCGTGGGCACCATCGTGTGGCTGTCCAGCGAGCTCATGTTCTTCGCCGGCCTCTTCGCGATGTACTTCACCGTGAAGGCCCAGAACGTCGGCGTCTGGCCGCCCGAGCCCACCCATCTCGACCTGGCGTACGCGCTGCCGTTCACGATCATCCTGGTGCTCTCCTCGGTCACCTGTCAGATGGGTGTGTTCGCGGCGGAGCAGGGCGACGTCTTCGGCCTGCGGCGCTGGTACGTGCTCACCTTCGTGATGGGCCTCATCTTCGTGTTGGGCCAGGCCAACGAGTACCGGATGCTGGTCGAGGAGGGGACGACCATCCCCAACTCGGCCTTCGGCACGGTCTTCTTCCTTGCCACCGGGTTCCACGGGCTGCACGTGATCGGCGGCCTGATCGCCTTCATCTTCCTGCTCATCAGGACGAGGTTGAGCAAGTTCACGCCGGCCCAGGCGACCTCGGCGATCGTGGTGTCCTACTACTGGCACTTCGTCGACATCGTCTGGATCGGCCTGTTCGCCGTCATCTACGTCATTCCCTGACCCAGCCCCGAACTGACAGCAAGGGTTGCCCACCATGACCACCAAGCCACCCGCCGACGCGGCGGGCACGTCCGCCCCGGCGGGTAAGCGGGGCCGCTCGCGTTCCAAGCTGAAGCGGCGGGTCTCCGGCCTGTTGGCGCTCGGCGTCGCGCTGCTCGGCGCGGGCGCGCTGTACGCCGTCGTCGTGCCCGCCCCGCAGACCGCTCAGGCGTCGGACTCGTCCTCGCTCATCGAGCAGGGCCGGCAGCTGTTCAACAACAGCTGCGTCACCTGCCACGGCGCCAACCTGGAAGGCGTCAAGGACCGCGGGCCCAGCCTGATCGGCGTCGGCTCCGCCGCGTCCTACTTCCAGCTGTCCACCGGCCGCATGCCGCTGTCCGGCGGCCAGACGGCCGAGGCCGCGCGCAAGCCCCCGGTGTTCACGCCGCAGCAGATCGACGCGCTGGACGCGTTCATCCAGGCCAACGGCGGCGGCAAGGAGAAGCCGACCGCCTCGGACGAGCAGCTGACCAGCGGCGACCCGTCGCGCGGCGGCGAGCTGTTCCGCCTGAACTGCGCCAACTGCCACAGCTTCACCGGCCGTGGCGGCGCGCTGTCCTCCGGCAAGTACGCGCCCGAGCTGGACGGCGTCACGCCGAGCCAGATCTACACGGCGATGCTGACCGGCCCGGAGAACATGCCGGTGTTCGGCGACCGCCAGCTCACGCCGGACGAGAAGAAGGACATCATCACGTACATCAAGTCCGTGACCGATGGCAACAACAACCCCGGCGGCAACGCGCTCGGCGGTCTCGGCCCGATCTCCGAGGGCCTCATCGGATGGATCGTGGGCATCGCCGCGCTGGTCGGCGTGACCCTGTGGATCGGAAGCAAGGCATGAGCGGCGAGCACGACGAGAAGCTGCCCACCGAGGCAGAGCTGGACGGCATGAGCCGGGACGAGCTGGTCAAGCTCGGCACCAAGCTCGACGGCGTCGAGCTGATCAGCTACGAGGACCCGTGGCCGGTCAAGGGCACCAAGGCCGAGAAGCGCGCCGAGCGCGCGGTGGCCTACTGGTTCCTGCTGGCCGCCGTGGCCGGACTGGCCTTCATCGTGGCCTTCCTGTTCTGGCCGTGGGAGTACGCGGCCCCGAACACCGACGGCTACTTCCTGTACAGCCTCTACACCCCGGTCATCGGCGTCACGCTCGGCCTGACCGTGGTCGGCCTGGGCGTGGGCGCGCTGAACTACACCAAGAAGTTCATCCCGCACGAGCTGGCCGTGCAGGACCGCCACGACGGCGGCTCGGCCAAGGTCGACCAGGAGACGATCCTGGCCGAGCTGGCCGACGCCGGCGTGCGCAGCACCATCACTCGCCGCTCCCTGGTCAAGCGGACCGCGGGCGCCGCGGCCGGCGTGATGGGACTGGGTCTGGTGGTGCTGCCGCTGGGCGGCATGCTGAAGAACCCGTTCAAGGACACCAACTCCAAGGACTCGCTCTGGCACACCGGCTGGCAGGCCAGCTTCCCGGGCGAGAAGGTGTACCTGCGCCGCAACACCGGTGACGCCGGCGAGGTCGCGCTGATCCGCCCGGAGGACCTGGACGCCGGCGGCTTCGAGACGGTGTTCCCGTTCCGCGAGTCGGAGCGGGGCAACGAGGAGGCGCTGTCCGCGGCGCTGCACCGCAGCGACAACCCGGTCATGCTGATCCGCCTGCGGCCGGACCAGAACGTGGTCAAGCGGGCGGGCCAGGAGAACTTCAACTTCGGCGACTACTACGCGTACTCGAAGATCTGCACCCACCTGGGCTGCCCGACCTCGCTGTACGAGCAGCAGACCGGCCGTCTGCTGTGCCCGTGCCACCAGTCGCAGTTCGACGTGTTCGAGTACGCCAAGCCGGTCTTCGGCCCGGCCGCCCGCGCGCTGCCGCAGCTTCCGATCGAGGTTGACGAGAGCGGATACTTCGTGGCACGCGGCGACTTCATCGAGCCCATCGGCCCCGCGTTCTGGGAGCGTGACTCATGAGCGGCATCACCACGCCGACCAAACCGGCGAACACGGCGACCCGTGTCGCCGGCGGCGCCGCGAAGTGGGCCGACGACCGGTACCACCTGGCCGCCGGCATGCGTCGCCAGCTGAACAAGGTCTTCCCGTCGCACTGGTCCTTCCTGCTCGGCGAGATCGCCCTGTACAGCTTCATCGTGCTGTTGCTGTCCGGCACGTACCTCGCGCTGTTCTTCGACCCCTCCATGCAGGAGGTCACCTACAACGGTGCGTTCGACAACCTGCGCGGCATCCAGATGTCGCGGGCCTTCGCCTCCACCCTGGACCTGTCGTTCGAGGTGCGCGGCGGCCTGTTCGTGCGGCAGATCCACCACTGGGCGGCGCTGCTGTTCATGTCGGCGATCGTCGCCCACATGTTCCGGATCTTCTTCACCGGCGCGTTCCGGCGCCCGCGTGAGGTGAACTGGGTCATCGGCGTCGTGCTGTTCATGATCGGCTCGCTCGAGGGCTTCTTCGGCTACTCGCTGCCCGACGACCTGCTGTCCGGCACCGGCCTGCGCGTCATGTTCGGCCTGATCGAGTCGATCCCGGTGCTGGGCACCTGGGTGGACTGGATCCTGTTCGGCGGCGAGTTCCCGGGCAACGTGATCCTGCCGCGCGTCTACACGCTGCACATCCTGCTGCTGCCCGGCGTCATCCTGGCGCTGATCGCCGTGCACCTGGGTCTGGTGTGGTACCAGAAGCACACGCAGTTCCCCGGCCCGCGCCGGACCGAGAAGAACGTCGTCGGCGTGCGCATCATGCCGGTGTTCGCGGCCAAGGGCGGCGGCTTCTTCGCCCTCGTCGCCGGCCTGCTGGCGCTGATGAGCGGCCTGTTCCAGATCAACCCCATCTGGAACTTCGGCCCGTACAACCCGGCCCAGGTCTCCTCCGGCTCGCAGCCGGACTGGTACATGGGCTGGACCGACGGTCTGGTGCGTCTGTGGCCGGCGTGGGAGGCCTACATCCACCTCCCGTGGGGCCTGAACTTCACCATTCCGGCGCCGTTCCTGCCGTTCATGCTGGGCCTGCCCCTGCTCACCGGCATCGCCGCGGTCTACCCGTGGATCGAGCGCCGGATGACCAAGGACACCGCGCACCACAACCTGCTGCAGCGGCCGCGGGACGTGCCGGTGCGGACCAGCCTGGGCATGATGGCGATCACGTTCTTCATGGTCTGCCTGCTGTCCGGCGGCAACGACATCATCGCCGACAAGTTCGACATCTCGTTGAACGCGACGACGTGGATCGGCCGCATCGGCCTGCTGGTGCTGCCGCCGCTGGTGTACTACGTCACCTACCGGATCTGCATCGGCCTGCAGCGGGGCGACCGCGAGGTGCTGGAGCACGGCATCGAGACCGGCATCATCAAGCGGCTGCCGCACGGTGAGTTCATCGAGCTGCACCAGCCGCTGGGCCCGGTCGACGAGCACGGCCACCCGCACGCGCTGCCGTACCAGGGCGCCCCGGTGCCCAAGAAGATGAACAAGCTGGGTTCGGCCGGCGCCCCGGTGGCCGGCGGCTTCCTCACGCCGGACCCGGCCGAGGAGGTCACCGCCCTGGCCAACGCCCGCGCCGAGGCGCACGCCGAGTCGGCGGCGGCCGAGGCCGAGTCGAAGCGGCAGAAGGAGCTGGCCGGCAAGCCCCAGCAGCCCGAAGCCTGACCGCGGTTTCAGTGTCATGAAGGGCCCCATCCTGACGTTGAACGTCAGGATGGGGCCCTTCATGACGTTCGGGGTCAGGCCTGGGCGGCGAGGTCGTCCTCGACGGTCTGGGTCAGGCCCTGGGGCGTGGGCACGACCAGCGACGCGCCGCCGGTGAGCGACTGCAGGGCCTGCACCGCGCGGAAGGCCGGATCCTGGCGCAGCCGGTGGTACGACGGCGTGATCCGGGTCAGCCAGGGCGTGGGCAGCCGGCGTGAGGGCAGGCCGCCCAGCGAACGGATCAGCCCGTCCAGCTCGAACAGCGGCGACAGCGCGAACCGGCTGCGGGCTAGGTCCTCGCCGCCGACCTCGAACCTGAGCATGCCCCGACCTTACGTCCCTGCACGTAACTGTGGCTCGTGGCCGTGGCCGGATCCCAAGCTCGGTCCATGACCTACGGCGGCGTGTTGTCCGACACTTCGTTCCGGGTGCTGTTCACCACCCGCACCCTGGCCATCAGCGCCGACACAGTGCGCATGGTGGCGTTGTCGGTGCTGGTGTTCAGCATGACCGGCTCGCCGCTGCTGGCCGCGGTGGCGTACGGGATCTCGTTCCTGCCGCAGCTGATCGGCGGCAGCCTGCTCGGCGCCGTGGCCGACCTGCTGCCGCCGAAGCGGCTGATCGCCCTCGGCTACGGCGTGGAGTTCGGCAGCGGGCTGCTGCTGGGCCTGATGCGCCTGCCGGTGTGGCAGGGCATGGCCCTGGTCGCCGCCGTGTCGATGGTCACGCCGCTGGTCAACGGGGCGGTGGGCCGGGTGGTGGCCGATGTGCTGGACGGCGAGAGTTACGTCCTCGGCCGTTCCCTGCTCAACCTGGCCTCGTCGGCGGCGCAGCTGATCGGCATGGCCGGGGCGGGCGCGGCGGTGGCGGTGCTCGGCCCGCAGCACGCCATGTTGGTCACCGCGTTCCTGCACCTCATCGCCTCCGCCTGGGTGCGGCTGCGGTTGCCTGATCGGCAGGTTTCGCCGGGGGAGCGCGGTGCGGTGGCGGCCGTGCGCCGCAGTTGGACCGGCAACCGGGAGTTGTTGCGGGACAACACGATCCGGACGCTGGTGCTGGCCCAGTGGCTGCCGCCGGCCTGCGTGACCGGGGCGGAGAGCCTGATCGTGCCGTACGTCGCCGCGCGCGACCTGCCGGCCCAGACCGGCGGTCTGCTGCTGGCCTGCCTGCCGGTCGGGATGATGCTGGGCAGTCTGGTGGTCGGCCGGGCCGTGCGGCCGGAGACCCGGCGGCGACTGCTGGTGCCGATGATGGCGGTGGTCGGCCTGCCACTGCTCGGCTTCGCCATCGCCGACCTGCCGGTCGTGCTGTGTGGGGCGCTGCTGGTCATCTCCGGCGTCGGCTTCGCCTACGGATTGCCGCTCCAGCAGCGGTTCCGCGACGTCGTGCCGGCCGACGCCCGTGGTCAGGCGTTCGGCCTGCTGTCCACCGGTCTGATGACCGCGCAGGGAATCAGCCCCGTCGTGGCCGGGGCGCTGGCCGGCGCGGCCCCGGCGTCGAACGTCATCGCCCTGTGCGGCGCCGGCGCGGTGCTGACCGTGCTGCTGTTCCGGCTGCGGGCGGTGGACGTGATGGCTCAGTCCAGGCCGGCGGAGAAGGAATCCTCGGCGTCGCGGCGGGAGTAGGAGCGGAAGGCGATGTGGGTGTCGGTGTTGAGCACGCCCGGCACCTTGCTGATCCGGCCCGGCACCAGCTCGGCCAGGTCCTCGTGCTTGGCCACCTTGACGTGCGCGATCAGGTCGACGTCGCCGGCGCAGGAGTAGACCTCCTGCACGCCGTCGATGTCGGCGATCGACTGCGCGGCCTCCGGGATGGACTCGGCGGTGGCCTGGATCAACACGATCGCCGTGATCACGACGGGACCTCCTGTAATGGTTCGACGACGTGCCGATCGTAAGGCAAGGATCGGCCCATGAACTGGACCGTTCGCCCTGCCGTCCCCGCCGACGCCGAGGAGCTGACGCGCCTGCGGGTGGTGATGTTCGAGGCCATGGGCCGCGACATCTCGAACACCGACTGGGAGCGCCCCTGCGTGGATGTGTTCCGGCGCGACCTCGGCGGCCCCGGCCTTGTCGCGACCGTCGTGGACGCCCCGGGTGGCGGCCTGGCCAGCTGCGCCGCCGCCTTCATCCGCCCGGACATGCCCCGGCCCGGCGACCTCGGGACGGCCAGCGCGCACGTGCACAACGTCTGCACCGACCCGGCCTGGAGGCGGCGCGGTCTGGCCCGGCTCGTCGTCGAGGCCCTGGTCGACCAGCTCGACGCCCTCGGCGTGACGAAGTCCGACCTGCACGCCACCGAGGAGGGCCGCGGGTTGTACGAGAGCCTCGGCTACAAGCCCCGCGACGGCGGCGTGGAGATGGTGAGGCATCTCAGTTGAGGCCGGCGTATACCTCCCGCCCGGCGACCGCGCGATCCACCCAGGCCCGCCAGCCGGCGGCCGACTTCGCCGGCTCCGACCAGGGCGTGTCGCAGTAGACCAGCCGCGTGCCGGGGCGGTTGAGCCAGCGCAGCACCACCCCCGTCTCCTCGGCCGGCGCGCCGCGCAGCGGGCCCTCGCCGGGAATGACCGTCTCGGCCGAGGCGACGAGGGCATCGACCACGGGCATCGGCCGCACGCCGCGACGGGCCACCCCGGCCGAGGCCAGACGGCCGTGGCGGACCACGGAGAACTCCCAGCCGCCGCTGCCGTCGGGCCGGGCGGCGACCAGCTCCGGCAGTGCGGCCAACGCGGCCAGCCGCTGGCCCCGGTCGACCGCCCGGACCAGGTCGGCCAGGCGGTCGCGGCGGATGGCGGCCTCCTCGAACCGTTCGGCCAGGGCCAGCTCCTCCAGCTGCGAGGCCAACCGATCGAACGGCGCGAGATCCCGGCCGGCGATGAGGTCCCGGACGGCCGCCGGCGCGTGGCCATAGTCGTCGACGTCCTGCCGCCCGGCACAAGGCGCGCGGCAGCGGCCGAGCTCCGCCAACGCGCACGGCGTGCCGTTGGCCCCCTTCGCCGGAATCCGTTGGCTGCATGTGCGCAGGCCGGTGGCGTCGCTCAGCGCCGTGGCCGCGGTGTCGGCCGACACCCGTGACCGGAACGGCCCCAGCGCGCCGTCGCGAGGCCGGCGCACCACCGACAGCCGTGGGAACGCCTCGTCGGTCAGCGTCACCCACCAGCCGCCCTGCTGGTTGCGGGAACGCCGGTTGTACTGCGGCTTGTGCGCCGTCAGCAGGCGCAGCTCCCGGACCTCCGCCTCCAGGGAATGGGCGCACACCACGGAATCCACGCGGGTCGCCAGCGCCACCATCTCCCGGATACGGCCCCGGCTCTCGCTGCCAGTGAAGTACTGCCGCACCCGTCGCCGCAGGTCCGAGGCCGTGCCGACGTACAGCACCTCCTCCGACGGGCCGCGGAACAGGTACACCCCCGGCTCCGACGGCAGATGCTGGGCCAGGGTCCGCTTGCGCCGCTGCGCCGGCGTGATGTCGGGGAGGTAGTCGAACAGCTCCTCCAGCGACTGCACGCCCATCGGGCCGACCCGCTCCAGCAGGCCGTGCAGCACGTCCACCGTCGCCTTGGCGTCGTCCAGCGCACGGTGGTTCGGCGTCGTGTCCGTGCTGAACAGCTCGGCCAACGCCGACAGCCGGCAGCTCGGGGCCTCGTCCCGGGTCAGCACCCGCCGCGCCAGCCGGACCGTGCACAGCACCGCCGGCTTCGGCCAGGCGTAGCCGTGCTGCGTGCACGCCGCCTTCAGGAAGCCGGTGTCGAACGCCGAGTTGTGGGCCACCAGCACCGCCCCGGCCGCGAACTCCAGGAACGCCGGCAGCACCTCTTCTATAGGCGGCGCCGTGTACACCATCGCCTCGGTGATCCCGGTCAGCCGCACGATCTCCGGCGGGATGCCCCGGCGGGGGTTGACCAGCGTGCCGAACTCGCCCAGCACCACCCCGCCCCGCACCTTCACCGCCCCGATCTCGGTGATCGCGTCCTCGCCGGCCCGGCCCCCGGTGGTCTCCAGGTCGACGACCACGAACGTGGTCTCCCGCAACGGCGTGCCCAGCTCGTCGAACGTCAACTGGCCGAGATCGTCAGCAGTGGCAGTCATGGTGATCGGGATGCTGCCACCCACCCCTGACAGTTCCCGCCCGCCCACCCCGCCTCCGGCGCTTGGAAGGGGGCTTTCCTCCACTCCGAGTGGAGGAAAGCCCCCTTCCAAGCATGGCGGGGTGGGCCAAGTGGGTGACCTGGGTGTTGGCGCCGGCGGCGTGTGGGTCGGTTCCCCGTCAGCCGGGGCGGGCCGCACCTACTAGCCTGTGAGGGTGTCCGCGTCAGCCGAAGCCGATGAGCCGGGTCAGGGGCCCGAGCTGTCCGCCGTGGACGGTGGCGATGATCAGTCCACTGTGGACTGGTCGGCGCTGCCCGACCCGGTGCGGGCCCGGCTGGCCGAGATCAGCGCGGACGCGGTGGGCGTGTTGGCCCGGGTGGACATCCCGCAGCAGGTGAAGGCGGTGGCCCGGTTCGCGCCGGCCAAGCGGGCCCGGCTGGGCGGGGCGGCGCTGATCGCGGGCCTGCGCGACGTGCCGGCGTTCCGCACGGCGGTGGTGGAGTGGTGCCGCGAGCACCGGCCGGCGGCGCTGGACGCGACCGCGCCGGACCCGGTGGCGGCGGCAGCGGCGTCGGTGCTGCTGGGCGAGCCGGCGGCGGTGCATTTCGTGGAGCTGGTGGCCAGACGGGTCGGCGAGGCGCAGCTGCGCGCGGAGCGGGACGCGGCGGTGTCCAAGGCCCAGCGCGCGGACGCGGAGCTGCGCCGGGTGCAGGGCGAGCTGGACGCGAACCAGGGGGCGGAGGCGAAGGTCCTCCAGGAGCGCGACGCCGAGTTGGAGCGGCTGCGCAAGCGGCTGCGGGAACAGGGCGTGAAGCTGCGCGAGGCCCGGGACCGGGCGGACAACGCGATGGCCGAGGCGGAGAAGGTCCGCACGGAGGCGTTGGCCGAGGTCAAGGCCCTGATCGCGGAGCGGGACCGGGAACGCGAGCGGGCCGAGACGGAGCGGGCCAAGGCCCGCCGCGCGGAGAACGACGCGGAGATCGCCCGCCAGTCGGCGCGGGAGGCCCGCCAGGCCGACGAGGTCCGGCTGGCGCTGTTGGTGGACACGCTGGACGGCGCGGTCACCGGCCTGCGCCGCGAGCTGGCCATCGGCGGCGGCACGGGCCCGCGCCCGGCGGACATGGTGCGCGGCGCGACGGCGGCGCAGGGCACGGTCGGCCGCGTGGAGGATCCGGCGGCGCTGGACCGGCTGCTGGCCCTGCCGACGGTGCACATGGTCGTGGACGGCTACAACGTGACCAAGACCGGCTATCCGGAGCTGCCGCTGTCCGACCAGCGGGACCGGCTGGTGCACCAGATGGCGGTGCTCGCGGCCAGGACCGGGGCGGAGGTCACGGTGGTGTTCGACGGCGCGGGCGTGGTGGCGGTGCCCTCGGCGGCCCCGCGCGGTGTCCGTGTCCTGTTCTCCGACCCGGGCGTGCTTGCCGACGACGTGATCAGGGCCTTGGTGACCGCCGAGCCCGAGGGACGGCCTGTGGTTGTTGTCACGTCCGACCGCGCGGTGGCGGACTCGGTGCGCCGCCGTGGCGCGCACCCGGTGCCGTCGGCGGTGCTGCTGGCCCGGCTGGTCCGGGTGTGAAGAGTTAAACCCCCGCGACCTGCCGATTCGGTGAACGGGTCGCCGTCCGCGCCGAACGGGATTCACGCCAGGTCAACCTGCCCGGCGGTGTGATGCTCCGAACGAGTGAGCACGACCGTTCATCGGTCGCCGTCGTCACGCCGGGTGGACGGACCGACCCTCCTTTCGTAACCTACCCGAGACCTTGCGGCGACCAGCCGGCCGACCAGGCCGGCGACGCGGGGTCACCGTCCGTGTCGGCCCGTCGGGGGACCGACCGCCCATGACGGGCTCTACCTCGAAGGAGACACCACCGACGTGGCGTCGAACCGACTCAAGCACGTGGTGCGGGGTGCCATCGCCCTCACGGCCGTGGCCACCGTCGTCGGCCTGAACCCCGGGTCCGCCGTCGCCGATCCGCCGTCCAACCTCCAGGACGCGAAGTCCCAGCTGGACGCGGCCAGCAAGGCCGCGGAGGTCGCCGACCAGGCCTATCTGGCCGCGCAGGACGACCTGAAGGCCAAGCAGGCCGAGGTCGCCAAGGCCGCCGCCGACATCCAGACCTACACCCAGCAGGCCAAGGACGCGCAGGCCAAGCAGGACCAGTACCGCGGGCAGGTCGACCAGCTCGCCTCCGCGGCCTACTCCGGTGTGCAGTTCACCCAGCTGTCCGCGCTGCTGACCGGCAAGTCCGCCCAGGACTTCCTGGACCAGTCCAGCGAGCTGCAGTTCCTGGCGCAGCAGAACGCCATCGTCATGGACGGCTACGACAACGCGATCAAGACGGCCGACAGCGCCAAGGCCAAGGCCGCCGACTCGCAGGTCAAGTCGCAGGCCGCGGCGGACGCGGCGCAGAAGATCCTGGCCGACCTGGACCAGAAGAAGAAGGACGCGGACACCGCCAAGGAGAAGTCCCAGTCCGCCTACAACCAGCTCGACGCGGCGGCCAAGGGCCTGCTGGCCGGGGCCGGCGACATGGGCGTCTTCCTGGGCCCGCCCGGCGCGGCCGGCACCGCCATGGACGCGGCGGTCGGCGAGCGCGGCGTGCCCTACGTCTGGGGCGGCACCACGCCGGCCGGCTTCGACTGCTCCGGCCTGATGCTGTGGTCCTACGCCAAGGCCGGCATCACGCTGCCGCGCTCGGCGGCCGCGCAGTACACGGTGGGCAAGGCGGTCTCGCTGAACGCGCTCATCCCGGGCGACCTGATCTTCTACGGCAGCACCGCGTCCAACATCCACCACGTCTCGATGTACGTCGGCGGCGGCAAGGTGGTGCACGCCCCGACCGAGGGCGAGGTCGTCAAGATCGTGCCGATCGGCAACTCGGGCTCGGACATCTTCGGCGCCAAGCGCATCGTGGGCTGATCCCGACAAGCTGGGCCAACGCGCACGAGGCCGGCACCCGGACGGGGTGCCGGCCTCGTGCGTTCACCCGGTCGGTACCCTGCCTGGCGTGGTGGCCAACAAACTCAGACATGCAGTGCGTGGTGCGGTGGCCCTCTCGGCCGTGACCGCGGTGGTGAGCCTCAACCCCGGCGCAGCGGTCGCGGATCCCACCCCCGGCAACGCCCAGGACGCTCAGAAGCAGGTCGAGCAGCAGACCGCGCAGGCCGACCAGATCGGCCAGCAGTACCTCGCGGCCAAGGACGACCTGGCGGCCAAGCAGGCCGACCTGGCCAAGGCCAACGCCGACATCCAGACCTACGGCAAGCAGCTCGCCGACGCCCAGGCCAAGGAGGAGCAGTTCCGCGGCCAGGTCGACCAGGTCGCGGCGGCCGCGTTCGATGGCGCGCAGTTCACCCAGCTCTCCGCCCTGCTGACCGGCAAGTCCGCCCAGGACTTCCTGGACCAGTCCAGCGCGTTGCAGATGCTGGCCCAGCAGAACGCCTCGGTGCTCGACACCTACGAGGGCGCGGTCAAGCAGGCCTCGGACGCCAAGGCCAAGGCCGCCGAGGCGCAGAAGAAGGCCCAGGACGCCTCCGACGCGGCGGCGAAGATCCTGGCCGACCTGCAGACCAAGAAGGACGCCGCGGACAAGGCCGTCGTCGACGCCAAGGCCGCCGTGGCCAAGCTGAGCGCCGCCGCCAAGGCCGCCCTCGGCGCGGCCGGCGACATGGGCACGTTCATCGGCCCGGCCGGCGCGGCCGGCGCGGCCATGGACGCCGCCCTCGGCCAGCGCGGCACGCCGTACCAGTGGGGCGGCGAAACGCCGAACGTCGGCTTCGACTGCTCGGGCCTCATGCAGTGGGCGTGGCGGCAGGCCGGTGTCAGCCTCCCGCGCTCGGCCGCGGCCCAGTACTCCGTCGGCAAGTCGGTGTCCAAGGGCGCGCTCCAGGCCGGCGACCTGGTGTTCTTCGGCAGCACGGCGTCGAACATCTACCACGTCGGCATGATGGTCAGCCCGACCCAGATGGTGCACGCCCCGACCGAGGGCGAGGTCGTCCAGGTCGTCTCGCTGTCCGTGATGTCGGACTACTTCGGCGCGAAGCGCCTCGTCGGCTGAGGTCTACTCTGTCGCGGTGACCGGAGCAGCCCGGTTCAGGGCATGGCTGGTCGCGGCGATCGCCGCGACCCTGCTCGGTGGCGTGGTCCTGCTTGTCGGGCAGCCCGCCACCGGGCCGGGGACGGCCGCCCGCCTGTCCATCGGCTCCCCGGCGGGGCCGACCGGGCAGGGCGCGCCGACGCTGCCCGAGGCGCGGCTCACCGAGGTCACGGCGCTGCTGCGCGATCGTGCGACGGCGGTGTTGCACAGGGATCGCGCGGCCTTCCTGGCCTCGGTCGACCCGTCGGCGTCCGAGCAGTTCCGGGACGCCCAGGCGGCGATGTTCGACAACCTCGCCGACGTGCCGCTGTCGTCCTGGTCGTACGACGTCGATCCGACCGATTCCACCGCCGTGCCGGCGAACGCGTTCCTGGCCGACGAGCTGTGGGCGCCCGACGTGCAGCTGGACTACGCCCTGGACGCCGTGGACCGTGATCCGACCGGCAAGCCGATGGGCTACCTGTTCGCGCGGCACGGCTCGAAGTGGTACCTCGCGTCGGACACGCTGACCACGCGGCAGACCTGGCGCGGGCCGTGGGACTTCGGCCCCGTGACGGCGTTGCGCAGCAAGTCCGGGCTGGTGCTGGCCCATCCGGCGGAGAACGACCTGGCCACCAAGATCTCCCGCGAGCTGGATTCCGACGTCGCCGCCGTGAGCGCGGTGTGGGACCAGCCGTGGCCACGTCAGGTCGCGGTGCTGGTGCCGGATTCCGAGGACGAGCTGAAGGCCTTCGTGGGCCCCGAGTTCGCCGTCGACGCCATCGCCGCGGTGGCCGTCGCCGATCGGGTGGACAACACCGGCCACACCGCCGTCGGGCAGCGGGTGGTGCTCAACCCCGACAACGCCGACAAGATGCCGACGGCGTCGCTGCGGGTGGTGCTGCGGCACGAGATGACCCACATCGCCGCCCGTGGCTACACCGTGGACGGCACGGCCATGTGGATGCTGGAGGGCTTCGCCAACTACGTCGGCTACCGAGACAGCGGCATCCCGCTGTCGGTGGGCGCGGCCGACGTGGCCGACCTGGTCAAGGACGGCACGCCGCCGACCGACCTGCCGGCCAACGGCGACTTCGCGGCCAGCGGCGAGAAGATCAACCTGGCCTACGACGAGGCGTGGACGCTGACCTCGTTCATCGCCGACACCTTCGGCCAGCACGCGCTGGTCACGCTGTACCTGCGGATCGCCGGTGGCAGCCCGGACGCCCCCGTCGACCAGGCGCTGCACGACGTGCTGGGCGTGGACAAGGCCGGGCTGGTCGCCGGCTGGCAGGACTACCTGCGCCGCAACATCTGATCTTGCCCACAGGTCGGCCGGGTAACGTGTCCCGGTGCGCAGGACGTTGCTGGTGACCAACGACTTCCCGCCGCGCCCGGGTGGCATCCAGTACTACCTGCACGCGCTGGCCGGGCTGCTCGGCGGCGACCTCGTGGTGTACGCCCCGGCGTGGCCGGGCAGCGAGGCGTTCGACGCCCGGCAGCCGTTCCCGGTGGTGCGCCACCCCGATCCGCTGCTGCTGCCCTCGCCCGATGTGCACCGGCGGGTGGCCGGCGTGCTGCGGTCCGAGCGCTGCGACGCCGTCTGGTTCGGCGCGGCCGCCCCGCTGGGGCTGCTGGGGCCGCACCTGCCGGTCGACCGGATCGTGGCCAGCACGCACGGCCACGAGGTCGGCTGGGCCATGGTGCCCGGCGCGCGGCAGGCGCTGCGCCGTATCGGCGACACGGCCGACGTAGTCACCTTCGTCAGCCGCTTCACCCGCGCCCGCATCGCCGCCGCCCTCGGGCCTCGGGCCGCCCTGGAGCACCTGGCCGCCGGCGTCGACATCTCCGTGTTCAAGCCCGACGCCGCCGCCCGGGAGTTCATCCGCGCCCGGCACGGCCTGTCCGACCGGCCGGTGATCCTGTGCGTGTCCAGGCTCGTGCGGCGCAAGGGGCAGGACGACCTGATCCGGGCCATGCCGAAGATCCGGGAACGGGTGCCCGACGCCATGCTCGTGCTGGTCGGCGACGGCCCCGACGGCGGCCGCCTCAGCACCCTGGCCGACGCCGTCGGCCGCAGCGTCGTGTTCGTCGGCGAGGTGCACGCCGAGGAGCTGCCGGCCTACTACGCCGCCGGCGACGTGTTCGCCATGCCGTGCCGGACCTTGGGCCGTGGCCTCGACGTCGAGGGCCTCGGCCTGGTCTACCTGGAGGCCGCCGCCGCCGGCCTACCCGTCGTCGCCGGCCCCGCCGGCGGCGCTCCCGAGGCCGTCCGCGAGGGCGTCACCGGCCACGTCGCCTCCCGTGACGAACTCGCCCACACCCTCGCCGACCTGCTGCTCAACCGCGACCTCGCCGCCAAGATGGGCGTCGCCGGGCGGGAGTGGATGGCCACCTCGTGGCGCTGGGACGACCGCGCCACCAAGCTCTCCGCCCTCATCGACGGCCGCCGCCCGCCAAGCCCCTGAACCGGCCCTCCCGGCGGCGCCGGCGGCGACAGTGAAACGTGAGCGGCTTGGTGAAGGCTGGAGCGAGTGCTGGTCTGGGGCAGGACCGGCACGAGTGGCGCGAGCCGGTGACGCGTGGGGAAGCGCGCATCGAGCTGCGACTCTGGGGGTCGGGTGGCCCGCGCGATGCGCGGGCCACCCGTCACAGTATTTGTGGCGCCGCCTTCGGCGTCGCGGCTCGGCCCCCGGGTAGCCGGTGCTGTGCTCATGCGCCGCGTGCCGCGGCGAGCTTGGTCCCCGGATAGCCGGTGCCTCGCCCAGGGCGAGGCACCGGCGGGGCCCCGCTGCTGCTTCGGTCTGCTACTTGGCGTAGATCAGGGCGATGTCCTCGGCGTAGGTCTTGGCGACGACGTTGCGGCGCAGCTTGAGGCTGGGCGTCATCTCGCCGCCGGCCTCGGTGAAGTCCACCGGCAGGATCCGGTACTTGCGGATCGACTCGGCCTTGGAGACCGCCTTGTTGGCCTCGTCCACCGCGGACTGGATCTCGCGGTTGAGGTCGGGGTCGTCGATCATGCTGGCCACGGTGGCGCCGGCCGGCTTGTTGTTGGCGGCCAGCCAGTCCGGGAAGAACTCGGGGTCGATGGTGACCAGCACGCCGATGAACGGCTGCTTGTCGCCGACCACCATGCACTGGCTGATCAGCGGGTGCACCCGCAGCCGGTCCTCCAGCACCGCGGGCGAGACGTTCTTGCCGCCGGCGGTGACGATGATCTCCTTCTTCCGGCCGGTGATCTTGAGGTAGCCCTCGCTGTCCAGCTCGCCGATGTCGCCGGTGTGGAACCACCCGTCGGTCAGGGCCTGGCCGGTGGCCTCCGGGTTGTTCCAGTAGCCCCGGAACACGATGGAGCCCTTGATCAGGATCTCGCCGTCGTCGGCGATGCGGACGGCGGTGCCGGCGACCGGGCGGCCGACCGTGCCGACCTTGGAGGCGGCGCGGGTGTTCACGCAGGCCGCCGCGCTGGTCTCGGTCAGGCCGTAGCCCTCCAACACGGGCACGCCGATGCCGCGGAAGAAGTGGGCCAGCCGCTCGCCCAGCGGCGCGCCGCCGGAGACCGCCGCGTCGCAGCGGCCGCCCAGCGCCGCCCGCAGCCGGGTGAAGACCAGCCGGTCGAACACCGCGTGCTTGATGCGCAGGCTCAGGCCGGGGCCGCCGGCGTCGAGGGCCTGGCTGTAGGCCACCGCCGTCTGCTCGGCGGCGTCGAAGATGCGGCCCTTGCCCTCGGCGTGGGCGCGCTGCTTGGCCGTGTTGTAGACCTTCTCGAACACGCGCGGCACCGCCAGCACGAAGTCCGGGCGGAACGAGGCCAGGTCCGGCACCAGGTTGCGGACGTCCGGGGTGTGGCCGAGGGTGACGCGGGCGTAGATCGAGCTCAGCGCGATGACCCGGGCCAGCACGTGGGCCAGCGGCAGGAACAGCAGCACCGAGTGGCCCGGCTGCATCAGCTCCGGGAACGCCGCCATCGCCGAGCGCAGCTCCGAGAGCAGGTTGGCGTGGGTGAGCTCGCAGCCCTTCGGGCGGCCCGTGGTGCCCGAGGTGTAGATCAGGGTGGCGGTGTCCGAGGCCTTCACGCCCTTGCGGGCCGCGCGCAGCTGGTCGTCGGTGATGTCCCGGCCCTTGGCCGTCAGCTCGTCCACCGCGTCGTGACCGGAGTCACTGTCGATCTGCCAGATGTTGCCCAGCTCCGGCAGGTTCGCCGTCACGCTGTCCAGCGCCGCGCGGTGAGCCGTGGTCTCCACGATCGCGGCCTTGGCGGCCGAGTCGGACAGGATCCACTCCACCTGCTCGGCCGAGGACGTCTCGTAGATCGGCACCGAGACCAGGCCGGCCGACCAGATCGCGAAGTCCAGCAGCGACCACTCGTAGCGGGTCTTGGACATCAGGCCGATCCGGTCGCCGGGCCGCAGACCCGCCGCGATCAGGCCTTTGGCCACCGCCGACACCTCGTCGGCGAACTGCCGGGTGGTCACGTCCACCCAGGCGCCGTCCACGCGCCGCCGGAGCCCGATCGCCGTCGCGAAGCGCTCGGCGTTCGCCTGCACCATGTCGGTGAGGTTCTCGTCGTCGGCCACCGCGGCGGTGGCGGGGACGCTGAACTCGCGCACGATCAACCTCCGGAACTCCGATGTTACTGGCGAGGAACCTACCGGGCTGTTTGGTGTCGACACCAGCCCAGTGGCACGCTGCCCGCCATGCCCGCGGTTGACGTGGTCGACGAGACCTTCCTGGTAGTGCCCCCGGCGGCCCTGGCCGCCGTCTTCTCCGACCCCGCCAACTGGCCGCGCTTCTGGCCTGACCTGCGCCTTTCAGTCTACGTCGACCGCGGCGACGACGGCATCCGCTGGACCGTGCAGGGAGCCATGACCGGCACCATGGAGGTCTGGCTCGAACCCGTGCTGGACGGCACCCTCCTGCACTACTTCCTCCGCGCCGACCCGCCCACCCCGTTCAAGCGGCTCAAGGACCAGTTGGCGGCGATCCGCGCCCGTCAGATGGCGGCCAAGGCGGTGGCGCTGGACCTGAAGATGCAGCTGGAGGCTGGTCGCGCTCCGGGGGTCGCCCCGTAAGTCCGTGTGCCGTGCACCTTGGGTGTGTCCGGCGTGGGCACCCGAACCACAACCACATCAAGCCAGCAACCCCCACGCCCCGCCCACCTCCGGGGGCTGACCGCCGCACCCACCCTACCGCCGCTCAAGCCAAGACGATCTTGAACCAGCCTCTGCTGTGGACAGCGCTCGAGTTGTCCACAGTGCGGTGAAGGGGGCTTGACATGGGCACTACCCCGTAGGGTTGTGGGGTGCGGGTTCACGTGGTGTCAGACGTCCATGGCAATGCCGAGGCCCTGGCCCGTGCCGCTGTCGGCGCGGATGCCCTGATCGTGCTCGGCGACCTGCTCGACTTCGTCGACTACCACGACCACGGGTCGGGGATCATGGGGGCGGTCTTCGGGGCGGAGAAGGTCGGGGAGTTCGCCAAGTACCGCCGGGGTCCGCGCACGCCGGAGTCGATCGCGTTCGTGCGGACCATGTGGCGGGATCTGGGCACGGACGCGGCAGGCGTGGTCCGGGAGGCGATCCGGGACCAGTACAAGAAGCTGTTCACGGCCATGACCGTCCCCACGTACGCGACGCCAGGCAATGTCGACGCGCCGGAGCTGTGGCCGGAGTTCGCCAACGACGGTGTCCACATCCTGGACGGTGAGACAACCGACATCGGCGGCCTGAAGGCGGCGTTCGTGGGCGGGGCGCTGCTGCCGGACGACGCGGTGCTGCGCAGCAACGGGGTCTGGCGGCCGTACCTGCGCTACGAGCGGGACCTGGAGGCGGCGACCGAGGGCCTGCCGGACGATGTCGACATCCTCTGCTCGCACGTGCCGCCGGCGGCCCCGGAATTGACCTACGACGTGGTGGCGCGGCGGCCGGAGCTGGGGTCGACGAGCCTGCTGGCGTTGATCCACCGGGCCCGTCCCCGCTGGTCGCTGTTCGGTCACGTGCACCAACCCCTGGCCCGCCGGATGCGGATCGGCCGCACGGAGTGCGTGAACGTCGGCCACTTCCAGCGGACGGGCACGCCGTACGTGCTGCGGTTCTGAGTGCGGGTAACCTGCGCGCATGGCCGACGAGTCCACCCAGTCCATCGTGATCGACGCCGAGCCGGCGCGGATCCTGGATGTGATCGCGGATTTCGCCGCGTACCCGCAATGGGCGAACGCGATGAAGGCGACCGAGGTGCTGTCCACCGGCGCCGACGGTCGCGCCGAGCAGGTGCGCTTCCAGCTGGACCAGGGTGTGATCAAGGACGAGTACACGCTCGAGTACAAGTGGGCGGACAGCTCGGTCAGCTGGCGCCTGGTCAAGGGGCAGATGCAGAAGTCGCAGCGCGGCAGCTACGTCCTGGAGCCGGGCTCGGGCGGCACCAAGGTGACCTACACGCTCTCGGTCGAGCTGGGCATCCCCATGATCGGCATGCTGCGCCGCAAGGCGGAGAAGGTGGTCATGGACACCGCCCTCAAGGAGCTCAAGCGTCGCGTCGAGGGCCTGAGCTGAGCGTGCGGGTACTGCTGTTCACCGGCAAGGGCGGGGTCGGCAAGACAACCCTGGCCGCGGCCACGGCCGCCGCGACGGTGGCGGCCGGCCGCAAGGCGCTGGTGGTGTCCACGGACCCGGCGCACTCGCTGGCCGACGCCTTCGGTCACGAGCTGGGCTCGCGACCGTCCGAACTGGACACCGGCCTGTACGGCGCGCAGATCGACACCCGGCGGCTGGTCGACGGCGCCTGGGAGGACATGCGCGGCCATCTGCGCACGCTGCTGGCCGGCGCGGGCATCGACGAGCTGGCGGCCGAGGAGCTGACGGCGCTGCCGGGCGTCGAGGAGCTGTTGGCGCTGGCCGAGGTGCACCGCCTGGCCACCACCGGCCCCTGGGACGCGGTGATCGTCGACTGTGGACCGACGGCCGAGACGCTCCGCCTGCTGGCATTGCCGGAGGCAGTCGGCAACTACCTGGAGCGCCTCTTCCCAACACACCGCCGCGTGGTTCGCGGCCTGCTGGCCGGGGTCGCGGGCAGTGCCGCGCCGGCCCGATGGGACGCGGCGGCGGACGCGATCGGACGGCTGGCCGAGCACCTGGAGGCGGTGCGCTCGCTGCTGGTCGACCACGAGCGGACCAGCGTCCGGCTGGTGCTCACGCCGGAACGGGTCGTTGCCGCCGAAACCCGCCGCACGCTGACTGCCCTTGCCCTGCAAGGGATTCGCGTCGACGGCCTGGTCGCCAACCGGCTGCTGCCCGACCCGGGCGCCGGGCGGGGCGCGGCGGCGAACTGGCTGCGTACGCGCCGAGCCGAGCAGGAGACGGTGCTGGCGGAACTGCGGGCGGCCGAGGTGCCGGTGCAGACGGTCGGCTACCGCGCCTGCGAGCCGGTCGGCGTGCCGGCGCTGCTGGAGCTGGCCCGCGAGCTCTATCCGGAGGGCGATCCGCTGGCCGTGTCCACGACCACCACCGAACCGCTGCTGTCGGTGCGGGCCTCGGAGACTGGCTACCAGCTGCGGGTGTCGTTCCCGCTGGACGTCGACGCGGACCTGGACCTGGCCCGGGTCGACGACGAGCTGGCGATCACCGTGGACGGCCGGCGGCGGCTGGTCGCGCTGCCGGCGGCGCTGCGCCGGTGCGAGGTGACCGGGGCCGAGATCGTCGAGGGCGGCCTGCTCGTCGACTTCGAACCGGATCCAAGGTTGTGGATGCGGTGAGCCAGGACCGGATCGCCGAGGAGCTGCGGCTGCTGATCGACGCCGTGGCCGAGAAGGCCGAGCCGTGGCTGGCCCGGATCGCCGCCGACGGCGCGGACCACGACCCCATGACGTGCGACTGGTGCCCGGTGTGCGCGGTCGCGGCCGTGGTCCGGGGCGAACGGTCGGAGATGGCGGCCAAGGCCGCCGAGCATGCCGCCGGCCTGCTGGCCGTGCTGCGCATGGCCTTGCAGCAGCAGCGGCCCGAGCCGGCCCGGGCCGACGAGCCGCCGGCCCCGCCGCGGGTGCAGAAGATCACCGTCCGCCGCCGTGGGCAGGACCCTTGCTGACCGTCGGCATCGACGTCGGCGGGACCAGTGTTCGAGCGGGCGTCGTGGATCCCCGGGGCGCCGTGCTCGACACCACCCGCGCGCCCACGCCCGCCGGCGGTGCGCCGCTGGAGGACGCGATCGCCTGCGCCGTCGAGGAACTGGGCGCACGGCACAAGATCGACGCGGTCGGCCTGGCCGTCGCCGGCTTCGTCACCGAGGACCGGATGTCGGTGCGGTTCGCGCCGCACCTGGCCTGGCGGGACTCGCCGGTGGCCAAGGCGATGACGCAGCGGTTGGGGCTGCCGGTCGTGCTCGAGCACGACGCGAACGCCGCCGCCCTGGCCGAGCACCGGTTCGGGGCGGCCCGTGGGGCCAAGGTCGCGGTCATGGTCGCCCTCGGCACCGGCATCGGCGGCGCACTGCTGATCGACGGCGAGGTCTTCCGCGGCGCCTACGGCGTCGCCCCCGAGCTGGGCCACCTGCGGGTCGTGCCCAACGGCCGGCCCTGCCCGTGCGGCAAGAAGGGCTGCTGGGAGCGGTACTGCAGCGGCACCGCGCTGAGCGCCACCGCCGTCGAGCTGATGGCCAAGCATCCCGGCGCGTCCACCGTGCTGGCCAGGGAGGCCGCCGGCGACCCGCAGCGGGTGACCGGCCGCAAGGTGTCCGGGGCCGCCCGCGACGGCGACCCCATCGCCCAGCGGGCCCTGGCCGAGCTGGCCAAGTGGCTGGGGGAGGGGCTGGCCCTGGTCGCCGACGTCTACGACCCCGAGGTCGTGGTGATCGGCGGCGGCGTGTCCGAGTCGGCCCCGCTGTTCCTCGACGACGCCCGCGAGCACTACGCCGCCGTGGTCACCGGCTCCGGCTACCGCCCGCTGGCCCGCATCCGCACCGCCCAGCTCGGCGACGACGCCGGCATCGTCGGCGCCGCGACCATGGCCCGGGAGCTGCTGACCAAGCGCTGACTGCCCGAAAGTGCCGGGAAGCCGGGGCACATCCGGACACATCGCCAAGATCAAGGGACCGATCCTGACGTTCAATGCCAGGAAGGGCCCCTTCATGACGTTGAGCAAGATCAAGGGACCGATCCTCTCGTTCAACGAGAGCATGGGGCCCTTCATGACACAAAAAGTCAGAGCTGGGCGCCGGAGCCGTCGTCGGAGCCGGGGGGCGGGCCGTGGCGCATGCGCAGCAGGAGCCAGCCGACGCCGCTGGTCAGCGCGATGATGGCCAGCGGGGTGGCGACTTGCGACTCCAGGCCGATCAGCGCCGGCACGGCCAGCAGGCCGATGCCGAGCACGATCAGCACCACCGCCAGCACGGTCAGCGGGCGCGGGCGGGGGAACGGCGGCGGATCGGGCGGGACGTAGTGCTCCTCGTCCGAGGCGGCGGCCCAGTCCCATTCCCGGTCGGCGGTGCGCCAGCCGGGGGGCGGCGGCGCGGCCGCGGGGGGCGGCTGCGGTGGCTCGATCGGCCGCGTCTCCTCGACGGCGGCGGTGTCCTGTCTGGTCGCGGGCTGGTCGGAGGGCCAGCGCATGCCCACGCCGTCCCGCTCCAGGCCCGCGACGATCTCGGCGAACGCCGCGTCGACGTCCTCCGGCCCATCGGCATTGCCTCGCCCAGTCAAACCCGGCCTCCACACGCACGTGGTCCCCCCATCCTCGCACGAGTGCGCGTGAAACAGCCGTTCCCTCGATCACTATCTGCCCGGGTGGCCGAGCCGGGCGTTGCTCGTTGTGCCGAGCGGCCGCCGCTCCGTAGGCTGATCCGCTCAGGATGCGGCATGAGGAGGCGCACGCCGAGGTGCTGTACTGGCTGATCAAGTACGTCCTGCTGGGGCCGCTGCTGCGGCTGTTCTTCCGGCCGAGGATCGAGGGCCTGGAGAACATCCCGGAGACCGGCGGCGCGCTGCTGGCCAGCAACCATCTCGCCGTGTCGGACTCGTTCTTCCTGCCGCTGATGGTGCCGCGCCGGGTCACCTTTCCGGCCAAGAGCGACTACTTCACCCAGAAGGGCGTCAAGGGCACGCTGAAGCGGCTGTTCTTCACCGGCGTCGGCCAGGTGCCGATCGACCGCTCCGGCGCGGCCGCCGCCCAGAGCGCGCTGGACACGCTGGTCCGGCTGCTCAAGGACGGCCAGCTGGTGGGCATCTACCCGGAGGGCACGCGCTCCCCGGACGGCCGGCTCTACAAGGGCAAGACCGGCATGGCCCGGATGGCCCTGGAGGCCGGGGTGCCGATCATCCCGGTGGCCATGTTCGGCACCGACAAGGCCAATCCGATCGGCTCCAAGATGTGGTACCCGCACCCGATCCGGATCAAGGTCGGCAAGCCGCTGGACTTCTCCCGCTACCACGGCCTCGACGGGGACCGGTTCGTCGAGCGGTCCATCACCGATGAGGTGATGTACGACCTGATGGAGCTGTCCGGCCAGGAGTACGTGGACATCTATGCGGCCAAGCTCAAGGAGGCCAAGCCGGCCGTGACCCCGGCGCCGCGGTCCCCGGTGGAGCCCGCGCCCGCCGACAAGGTGCCCAGCTGAGGGTCCTTCGGGCAAACCGCCTACCCTGCACGGCGTGCGGTTTTTCTACGACTGTGAGTTCATCGAGGACGGGCGCACCATCGACCTGGTGTCGATCGGTGTGGTCGACGAGGAAGGCCGCGAGTTCTACGCCGTGTCCACCGAGTTCGACCCTGAGCGGGCCGGCCAGTGGGTCCGCCAGAACGTGCTGCCCAAGCTGCCGCCGCCGGCCAGCCCGGTGTGGATGAGCCGTGGCCGGATGCGCCAGGAGCTGCTGAACTTCGTCAGCCCCAACGGCGAGAACGCGGAGCTGTGGGCCTGGTTCGCCGCCTACGACCACGTGGCCCTGGCCCAGCTGTGGGGGTCCATGCCGGACCTGCCCCGCGAGTTGCCCCGGTTCACCCGCGACCTGCGCCAGCGCTGGGACGACCTGGGCCGGCCCAAGCTGCCGCAGCCCCCGTCGGACGCCCATGACGCGCTGGCTGACGCCCGGCACAACCTGGCCCGGTGGAAGGCGATGGAGGCCGAGCGGCTGCGCCGCGGGCACGTCGTGCGCTGAGTAACGGGGGGTGCCTTGCTGCACCGATACAGGGCATGACACGCTCTCGTAACACGAGGGTCGCCAGTGACGCCGGCCACATCCTGTGGGAACTGTTGAGAGAGGCAAGCAGATGCGCATCGGTGTGCTGACCGGCGGTGGTGACTGCCCGGGTCTGAACGCGGTGATCAGGGCCGTGGTCCGCAAGGGCATCGAGGCCCACGGCTGGGAGGTCATCGGCTTCCGCAACGGCTGGCGTGGCCCGATGGAAGGCCTGACCAAGGCCCTGGGCCTGGACGAGGTCGAGGAGATCCTCACTCGCGGCGGCACGATTCTCGGCTCCTCGCGCACCAACCCCTACAAGGAGGAGGGTGGTGTCGAGAAGATCCGCGAGGTGCTGGCCCAGCACAAGGTGGACGCCTTGGTGGCGATCGGCGGCGAGGACACGCTGGGCGTGGCCAAGCGGCTGACCGACGACGGCATCCCGGTGGTGGGCGTGCCCAAGACGATCGACAACGACCTGGGCGCCACCGACTACACCTTCGGCTTCGACACCGCGGTGCACATCGCCACCGAGGCCCTGGACCGGCTGCGCACCACCGCCGAGTCGCACCACCGGGCCCTGGTCGTCGAGGTCATGGGCCGGCACGCCGGCTGGATCGCCCTGCACGCCGGCCTGGCCGGCGGCGCCAACGTGATCCTGGTGCCGGAGAAGCCGTTCAGCGTGGAGAAGGTGGTCGAGTGGACGCAGCGCCGCTTCGAGCGCCAGTACGCGCCGATCATCGTGGTGGCCGAGGGCGCGATGCCCGAGGGCGGCGCCGAGCTGCTGCACAACGGTGAGAAGGACGCCTTCGGCCACGTCCGCCTGGGCGGCGTCGGCCAGTGGCTGGCCGAGGAGATCGCCGAGCGGACCGGCAAGGAGTCCCGCGCGGTCGTGCTGGGCCACGTGCAGCGCGGGGGCACCCCCACCGCCTACGACCGCGTCCTGGCGACCCGGTTCGGCCTGCACGCGGTGGACGCCGTGCACGACGGCGACTTCGGTGTGATGGTGGCCCTGCGCGGCACCGACATCGTCCGGGTGAAGCTGTCCGAGGCGACCGCCGAGCTCAAGACCGTGCCGGACGAGCGTTTGCAGGAGGCCGAGGTCTTCTTCGGCTAAAAACAGCTGACAGCGTAATTCGATTGCCCGGGTCGCGAGACCCGGGCATTCTTGTGTTCATGGCGAGCAACGGATTCTCCCGAGTGCTCGGCCGATGGGAGGCCTGCGCACCGTCCCGGTGACGCGGCCCTGGTCGGTCGGGTCACGTGACGTGCATGGCAGTGCCGGCCGGAGCGCCGGCCGCAGCGGTGACGGCCGCGCCCTCTTGCCCCACGGCGCTGTCCCACGCGACCCGACCGATTCCCTTCATCCTCTCTCTTTCCCGCCTGTGGTCCAACGGACACGACACCGGCCTACGAAGCCGGTAATGCAGGTTCGATTCCTGCCGGGCGGACATGTGCCCAGATCCGCTGAAAGGAGGAACAACGATGACGTTTTTCACGTGGGGCGCGCGGTTCCTCCGCGGAGAGCCGACCCCCAAGCCCTGGCCGGTCAACAAGTGAACCTGTGAGTGGCCCCGGAGTCTCGACTCCGGGGCCACTCGCGACGGGTCCTGCTCTAATGGAGGGGTGTCCACCCCACCAGCCCAGCACCGCATCCTGGTCGTCGACGACGAGCACAACATCGTCAACCTGCTGACGACGGCGCTGAAGTTCGTCGGCTTCGACGTGGTCTCGGCGACCAACGGCCGGCAGGCGCTGGAGCAGGCGACCGCCACCCGCCCGGACGTGATCGTGCTCGACGTGATGCTGCCCGACCTGGACGGCTTCGGCGTGTGCACCCGACTGCGCGAGGCCGGCATCGACGCGCCGGTGCTGTTCCTGACCGCGCGGGACGCCAGCGAGGACAAGGTGCACGGCCTGACCCTGGGCGGCGACGACTACGTGACCAAGCCGTTCGACCTGGACGAGCTGGTGGCGCGGGTGAACGTGCTGCTCAAGCGGGGCCGCACCGAGCGGGCCCCGAGCAATCGGCTGCGGGTCGGGCACGTGGAGCTGGACCAGGACACGCACGAGGTGTGGCGCAACGGGGAGCTGGTGCGGCTGTCGGCCACCGAGTTCCAGCTGCTGCGCTACCTGATGACCAACGCGGGCCGGGTGCTTTCCCGGGCCCAGATCCTCGACCAGGTGTGGAACTACGACTTCCAGGGCGACTCCAGCATCGTCGAGACCTACGTCTACTACCTGCGGCGCAAGCTCGACGACCAGGACAACCCGCTGATCCACACCGTCCGCGGCGTCGGCTACCTGCTGCGGGCATCGACCGTGCCGGCGGGCGGGCGATGATCAGACTGCTGCACTGGCTGCGCCTGCGCTCGCTGCGCTCCCGGCTGCTGGCCGGGGTGCTGGCGGTGACCGCGGCCGGCCTGCTCACCGCCGACGTGGTCGGCGTGTTCGCGCTGAGCAACTACCTGCTCAAGCGCACCGACACGCAGGTCGCCGACGCGCTGTCCGCCAACGTGAACAAGGTCAGCCCGGCCGGCACGCTGCCGGTCGGCCAGTCCAACGACGACCTGTGCGCGATGACCGTGATCGATCCGAGCGGGCGGGTGCTGCACCAGTACGGCGCGGCCAACGGCCTGCCGATCCCGCCGCTGAGCACCCTGCAGTCCATCGCCAACTCCCGCGGCACGGTCACGATCAGCGGCGCCGACGACTTCCGGATCATGGTCGGCGCGCTGCCCGAGGGCCGCTACCTGATGGTGTCGCAGTCGCTGCGGCTGTCGGCGGCCACCATCTACCAGCTGGTGGCCATCGAGGCCGTGGTGACGGCGCTGGCGCTGGCCCTGGCCGCGGTGCTGGCGCTGCGGGTGAGCCGGTTCGTGATGCGCCCGCTTGACCGGATGACCGACACCGCGGAGCTGATCGCCGAGGGCGAGATGTCGCACCGGGTGCGGGTGGACGACTCGCCGACCGAGGTGGCCCGGCTGGGCACCTCCCTGAACCAGATGCTGGGGCGGCTGGAGCACTCGTTCACCCAGCGGCAGGCCGCCGAGGAGGGCCTGCGGCAGTTCGTCGCCGACGCCAGCCACGAGCTGCGCACCCCGCTCACCTCGATCACCGGCTACGCCCAGCTGGTCCGGCACGGCGCGCTGGCCGACCCCGACGACCTGGCCGACGCCATGCGCCGGGTCGAGGAGGAGGCCAAGCGGATGGCCGCCCTGGTCGACGAGCTGCTCCTGCTGGCCCGGCTGGACCAGGGCCGTCCGCTGGAGTCCAGCCCGGTCGACCTGGTGGCGCTGGCCGAGGCCGCGGTCGGCGACGCCCGGGCCGCCGACTGCTCCCGCACGGTCCGGCTCGCCGTCGCCGACGACGGCGAGCACCTGGTCCGCGGCGACCGGTCGCGGCTGCACCAGCTGCTGGCCAACCTGCTGGGCAACGTCCGCGCCCACACCCCGCCGGGCACGGCGGCCGAGGTGCGGATCAGCCGGGACGGCGAGCACGAGGTCATCGACGTGCTGGACGAGGGGCCGGGCATCGCCGCCGAGCAGCGGGACAAGGTGTTCGAGCGGTTCTTCCGCGGCGACGCGTCGCGGTCCCGCACGGCCGGGCCGGCCGACGGCAGCGGGCTGGGGCTGAGCATCGTCGCCGCGATCGCCGCCGCGCACGGCGGTCACGCCGGCGTGCAGCCGAGCGAACACGGCGCGTGGCTGCGGGTCACGCTGCCCGCCACGGTGGCCAAATCCGCCCCGGATCTGGCGCTGACCAGGCAGGAAGTTCCCAGCGGACTCTAAGCCGACATCAACATCTTTCCGAGTCTGATGGGTTTCCCTTGTCGTAGCGTGACTTGCGCCAGCCGCCGCAGGGGGAGCACCGCCATGTCCACCAAGTCGCCTACCGGCACGTCCGGACGGGTCAGCCCGCTCCGGTTGCTGGCGGCGTTCTTGCTGTCCCTGGTGGTGATCTCGGCCAGCAACTACGGGCTGACGCTGATCGGGACCGCGATCTTCTCCGCGCCCGACGACTTCTGCGCCTTCCAGCCCCGGTACTCGGTGCCGATGACCCTGGAATGGGTCGCGCTGGCCACCGTCGTGTGGGGGGCGCTTGTCCACTACAACCGCCGGCCGGCGTGGTGGTTCTACCAGCTCAGCCGGGGGTTCGTGGCCGCCGCGGTGCTGTCCAGCCTGTTCGCCCTGGCCACCTGGCGGTCGGTGCTGGGCGTGGTGACGCTGGACATCATGGTGGTGGTCGGCGCGACCGTGACCTACCTGGCGCTGACCAGGATCGCGCCGACCAGTCAGCTCGCTACTGCCTGAGCATCTCGGCGACGAGGAAGGCCAGCTCCAGCGACTGCTGCGTGTTCAGCCGCGGGTCGCAGGCCGTCTCGTAGCGGCCGGCCAGGTCGTCGTCGGAGATCTCCTGCGCGCCGCCCAGGCACTCGGTGACGTCCTCGCCGGTCAGCTCGATGTGGATGCCGCCGGGGTGGGTGCCCAGCTGGCGGTGCACCTCGAAGAAGCCCTGCACCTCGTCGACGATGCGGTCGAAGTGGCGGGTCTTGTAGCCGGTGGTCGACTCGTGGGTGTTGCCGTGCATCGGGTCGCACTGCCAGACCACCAGGTGGCCCGACGCGGTGACCTTCTCCACGATGGCCGGCAGCACGTCGCGGACCTTGTGGTTGCCCATCCGGGAGATCAGCGTCAGCCGGCCCGGCACGTTGTTCGGGTCCAGCCGCTCCACGTACTCCACGGCCATCTCGGGCGTGGTGGTCGGGCCGATCTTCAGGCCGATCGGGTTGGCGATCAGCTCGGCCAGCGCCACGTGCGCGCCGTCCAGCTGGCGGGTGCGCTCGCCGACCCACAGGAAGTGCGAGGACAGGTCGTACAGCTTGGTGTGCTCGCCGTCGCGGTGGTCAAGGTCCAGCCGCAGCATGGCCCGCTCGTAGTCCAGCAGCAGGGCCTCGTGGCTGGCGAAGATCTCCACCGTGTGCAGCGAGGTGTCGGTCACGCCGCAGGCCGACATGAAGCGCAGGCCGCGGTCGATCTCACTGGCCAGCTTCTCGTAGCGCTCGCCGGCCCGGGAGGTGCGGACGAAGTCCTTGTTCCAGTCGTGCACCTTGGTCAGGTCGGCCATGCCGGTCGCGGTGGAGGCCCGCAGCAGGTTCATCGCCGCGCTGGCGTTGGCGTACGCGCGGATCATGCGCGACGGGTCCGGCACGCGGGCCTCGGGCGTCGCGACCAGGGAGTTGACGATGTCGCCGCGGTAGACCGGCAGGCCCAGCGAGTCCACGCCCTGGGAGCGGGGCTTGGCGTACTGGCCGGCGATGCGGGCCACCTTCACCACCGGCAGGCTCGCGCCGTAGGTGAGCACGACGGCCATCTGCAACAGGGTGCGGACGTTGGCGCGGATGTGGGGTTCGGTGTTGCTGGCGAAGGTCTCGGCGCAGTCGCCGCCCTGGAGCAGGAAGGCCTCGCCGCGGGCCACCTCGGCCAGGCGCGAGCGCAGCAGGTCCACCTCGGCCGGCACGGTGATCGGCGGCACGCTCTCCAGCACGGTGCGGGCCATCTTGGTCTGTTCGGCGTCGGGCCACTCGGGTTGCTGTGCGGCCGGGCGGGCCAGCGCCTCGTCGAGTCTCCGGCGCAGCGTCGGGGGCAGCGGCGGCAGCTCGGGCAGCGTGTCCACCGGCACGTCCACGGTCCAGTTCACGGTCTCAAGCGTAAGGGGTGACCTTTCTTGATCGGTGACGATCCGCCCTTCTCACGCTCCGGGGCCGCTCGACCGTGAGCGAGGATGGCCCGATGACCTTCTCCCCTGTCCCCGCGCGCGATCCGTCGGGATTGAGCGCCCACGACGCGCTCGCCCTGCTCCGGACGGCCGTCGACAACGTCCGACGGGACTATCCGGGGCACTGGACCCATGTCGTCGCGGGCGAGGCCGACCTGGTGCCGCAGCGGGCCGTGCACCCGGCGTTCGCCGGCTCCTTCGACTGGCACTCGTGCGTGCACCAGACCTGGCTCATCGTTCGCCTGCGGCGGCTGCTGCCGTCGCTGCCGATCGACGGCGGCGCGGTGCTCGACGAGCTGCTGACGCCGGAGAACTGCCAGGTCGAGGCCGATTTCTTCGCCTCAGACCGCGGGCGCAGCTGGGAGCGTCCGTACGGCTGGGCGTGGCTGCTGACCCTGGACGCCGAGCTGCGGACGGCCGAGTTCCCGTGGGCCGCCGCCCTGCGGCCGCTGGCCGAGGTCCTGCGCTCGCGGTGGCTGGCGTGGATCAACTCCTGCCGGCTGCCGATCCGGGAGGGCGCGCACCAGAACACCGCCTTCGCCGCCGGGCTGGTGCTGGACGCGGCCCGGGCCGTCGGCGACGAGGAGTTGGCGGCCAGCTGCGTGGCGGCGGCCCGCCGCTGGTATCTCGGTGACGTTGCTTACGGGGCGTACGAGCCGGGGGCCTACGACTTCCTCTCGCCGGCCCTGATCGAGGCCGACCTCATGCGCCGGGCCCTGCCAGCCGCCGAGTTCTCGGCCTGGTTCGAGGGTTTCCTGCCCGATCTCGACACCCCGCGCTGGCAGGTGCTGCGGTCGCCGGTCGTCGTCGACGACCCGACCGACCCGTTCCAGTCGCACCTGGCCGGCCTGGCCCTGAGCCGCTCGTGGTGCTGGCGCGACCTCGCCCCGGCCCTGCCGGCGCGGTTCGCGTCGCTGGCCGAGCCGGCCGCGGCCGCGCACCGGACCGCCGGCTGGAGCCACGTCTTCGGCAACGGCTACGGGTCCGACCATTGGCTGGGCACCTTCGCCGCGTACCTGGACCTGGGCGCGCTTGACTCCGGGCCGAAACAGAAGTAAACAGAAGCATCCGGACAGGAAAGCGGGTGCATTCGGGTGTACGCACGGGAGCGGCAGCAGCGCATCGCCGCGCGGGCGCGTTCCCTCGGCAAGGTCGACGTGATGACCCTGTCGGCCGACCTGGGCGTGACCCCCGAGACCATCCGCCGCGACCTGACCGCCCTCGAGGAGCACGGCGTCGTGCGGCGAGTGCACGGCGGCGCCATCCCGGCCGACCGCTGGGGCCTGGAACCCCAGCTGGCCGCCCGGGAAACCGTGATGACCGACGAGAAGGAACGCATCGCCCTGGCCGCGATGGAGCACCTCCCGCCAGAGGGCTCCATCCTCATCGAGTCCGGCTCCACCCCGGCCAAGCTCGCCTCGCTGCTGCCGCACGACCGCGCCCTCACCGTGATCACCCCGGCCCTGCCGGTGGCCCTCGCCCTGGCCGCCCATCCGTTGCTCACGGTGTTGACCCTCGGCGGCCGCGTCCGGGCCACCACCCTGGCCGAGGTCGACTCGTGGGCGGCCGCCCGCCTGCGTGACGTCTACGCCGATGTGGCGTTCCTCGGCACCAACGGCCTGTCGGTCGGGCGGGGCCTCACCACCCCCGACCACGCCGAGGCCGAGCTCAAGGCCCTGATGATCAGGGCCGCCCGCAAGACCGTGCTGCTGGCCGACCACACCAAGATCGGCGCCGTCTGCCTGCACCGGTACGCCGACCTGGCCGATGTCGACGTGCTGATCACCGACGACGGGCTGGCCCCGGAGCTGGCGGCGGAGATCGAGGCGGCGGGGCCGGAGGTGATCCGGGCATGATCGTCACCCTCACCCCCAACCCCGCGGTCGACCGGACCGTCGCCGTTCCCGCCCTGCTGCGCGGCGAGATCCTGCGGGCGTCGGCCCCGATGGTCGAGGCCAGCGGCAAGGGCGTGAACGTCGCCAAGGCCCTGCTGGGCAACGGCTACGCGGCCAAGGCGGTCCTGGTGGCGGACCGGGCGCTGCGGGAGCTGCTGTCCGAGGCGGCGGTGCCGTTCGAGGCGATCGACGGCCCGGTGCGGACCAACGTGAGCCTGCTGGAGCCGGACGGCACGGTGACCAAGGTCAACGAGCCCGGGATGGAACTGTCCGAAGCGGACCGTGAACGGCTGCTGGCGATGACCCTGGCCGCCGGGGGAGACGTGATCGCGGCCAGCGGGAGCCTGCCGCCGGGCACGCCCGGCGACTTCTACGCCGAGCTGGTGGACCGCGCCGCGGCGCCGGTCGCCGTGGACACCTCCGGTTCGGCGCTGAAGGCCGTCATCGCCGCCCGGCCGCTGCTGGTCAAGCCGAACCTGGACGAGCTGGCCGAGCTGGTCGGCCGGCGCCCGCAAACGCTTGCCGACGCGGTGGAAGCGGCCGACGCGGTCCGGGCCGATGGCGCCCGGGCGGTGCTGGTCAGCCTGGGCGCGGACGGCGCCGTGCTGGTCGACGCCAGCGGAGCCACCCACGGCGAGTCCGTTGTGGACCGTCCGAGGAACACGGTCGGCGCCGGCGACGCGCTGCTGGCCGGCTTCCTCGCCGGCGGCCTGCCCGAGGCGTTGGCCTACGCCGCGGCGGCGGTCCGGCACCTGGGCACGCACGCCCCGCCGGTCACGGCCGAGGACCGGGCCGCGGTCCGGGTGCACGAGCAGATCGACGGCAGCCGACGGTTGGGATGAAGGAGACTCAGATGCGCACGGTGGTGGTAGGGGACCACTTCATCCCCGCCGAGTACTACGTGACGGCGCTGCGGGAGGTCTGCGGTCCCGAGTTCGGGCCGGTGACCACGGTGGAGTGGGCCGGCGACAAGAAGGCCCAGCACACCGACCAGCAGCGGATGGAGTGGGACGGGCCGGAGTCGGTGCCGGCCCCGCGGGAGATCATCGACGCGGTGGCCGAGGCCGAGGTGCTGGCCCTGCACTTCGCCCCGGTGCCGAAGGCGGTGCTGGACGCGGCCCCGGCGCTCAAGGCGGTCGTGGTGGCGCGGGCGGGCCTGGAGAACGTGGACCGGGCGGCGGCCGAGGAACGCGGCATCGAGGTGTTCGGGGTGGCCGGCCGCAACGCCAGCGCGGTCGCGGAGCTGGCGATCGGCCTGATGCTGTCGGAGGCCCGGGACATCGCCCGCGCGGACGCGTCGATCAAGGCCGGCGGCTGGCGCAAGGAGTTCCCGTCGCCGGGACAGGAGATCGGCTCGGCCACGGTCGGCCTGGTCGGCTTCGGGCACGTCGGCCGGCAGCTGGCCGGCAAGCTCCGGGGCTTCGGGCCGCGCCTGCTGGTGCACGATCCCTTCGTCTACGACGAGGAGTTGGCGGAGTTCGGGGCCGAGCGGGCCGAGCTGCGGGACGTCTTCGCCGCGTCGGACTTCCTCAGCCTGCAGGCCCGGGTCACCCCGGAGAACGAGCGCTTCATCGGGGCCGAGCTGCTGGGCCTGATGAAGCCCACGGCCTACTTCCTCAACGTCGGCCGGAGTCGGCTGCTCGACTACGACGCCCTGTACCGGGTGCTGGCCGAGGGCCGCATCGCCGGCGCGGCGCTCGACGTGTACGACGAGGAGCCGCTGCCGGCCGACTCCCCGTGGCGCACGCTCGACAACGTCACCCTGACCCCGCACTACGCCGGCGACACGCTGGACACCAACCGCACCTCGGCCCGCCTGGTCGCCGAACGGATCGCCTCGCTGTGAGTGGCTACCTACTGGGCGTGGACGCCGGCCAGACCGCGACCAAGGCGGTGCTGTTCGACCTCGCCGGCCGGCCCGTCGCGGTCGGCTCGACCCGGTGCCCCACCGTGAATCCGCACCCGCGCTGGGTGGAGCGGGACATGGACGACGTCTGGACGGCCGCCGCCGACGCGATCCGCCAGTGCCTAGACAATCTGGGCCTCGACAATCTGGGCATCGACAGTGTGGGCAGTCCGGGCGAGATCCTGGCCGTCGGCGTGGTCGGCCACAACGACGGCATGTACGCCGTGGACGCCGCCGGGCGGCCGGTGCGGCCGGGCATCACCGCCATGGATTCCCGGGCCTACCAGGAGGTCGAGCGCTGGCGGCCGGTGTTCGACGAGGTGCTGGCGCTGACCGGCCAGGTGCCCTTCGAGGCCTCGCCGGCCGCCCTGACCGCCCACCTGCTGCGGCACGAGCCGGAAGTGATGGCCGAGGCCCGGTGGCTGCTGTTCTGCAAGGACTGGCTGCGGCTGCGGCTGACCGGCGAGGTCGCGACCGACCGAACCGAGGCCAGCGCCTCATTCTGCGATGTGCGGGCGGGGGAGTACAGCGACCGTGCCCTGGAGTTGTTGGGGCTCAGCGGTGTTCGGGACAAGCTGCCGCCGATTCGGGGCTGCGCCGAGGTTGTCGGGGCCGTGACGGCCGAGGCCGCCGAGCGCACCGGCCTGGCCGTCGGCACCCCGGTCGTCGGCGGCGCGCACGACGTCGACGCCGCCGCGATCGGCGACGGTGTCCTGCACGCGGGCCAGCTTTCCTTGGTGGCCGGCACTTTCAGCATCAACCAGGTGATCTCCGACGCGGTGTCGACCGACACCCGCTGGCAGGCCCGGGGCTGGCTCACCCCCGGCCGCTGGCTCAACATGTCCACCTCGCCGGCCTCGGCCACCAACCTGGACTGGCTGCTGCGCACCGTCACCGGTCCCGTCCCGCACGACGAGATCGACGCCGAGATCCTGGCCGTGGCCGGCGATTCCTCCGATGTCGTCTTCCACCCGTTCCTCTACGGCTCCCCGCACGGGCCCGGGGCCTCGGCCTCGTTCCTCGGCCTGCGCGGCTGGCACTCTCGCGGGCATCTGCTGCGTGCCCTGTACGAGGGCGTGGTGTGCAACCACCGCACCCACGTCGAGGCGCTGCGGGAGGCGTTCCCGATGGGCTCCGTGGCCAGGCTGTCCGGCGGCGGGGCGCGGAGCTCGGTCTGGCCCCAGATGTTCGCCGACGGCCTCGGCGTCGACATCGAGATCACCGACACCGCCGAGGCCGGCGCCCGTGGGGCCGCCGTCTTAGCCGGCATCGGCGTCGGCGTCTGGCCCGACCTGCCCGCCGCCGTCGCCGACACCGTGCGCGTCGACCGCCGCTACGCCCAGGATCCCCTTGGCGTGCAACGGTTCGACGACATCTACCGCCGCTACCTCGACCTCGTGCACGCCCTCGGCTAGCCGCATTTTCCGCGGTGAACAGCACCACCTGCTGGTCGCGCTCGGGCACGACGAGGATGTCGCAGCCCAGGACGATCGGCCCGAGCTGCGGGTGGTCGACGGTCTTGGTCAGGTGCCGCTGAGCCGAGACCTCGGCGCTGGGCCACCGGGCCGCGAACTCGGGGCTCAGCCGCAGCAGGTCGCGGACGATCTCCTGGGTGGCCGGGTCGTCGGGGTAGCGGGCGGCGGCCGCGCGCAGGTGGCCGACGGCGAACGCGCCGAAGTCGCCGCCGGTCAGCCAGGTGTCGCCAGGGCCTGCCATGGGCCGCCCCGGCCGGGGCATTGTGGTGTCATGACCGAGAAATTGCTGGACGGCAAGATCGCGCTCGTCACCGGGGCCAGCCGGGGCATCGGGGCCGCGGCGGCCCGGCTGTTCGCCCGCGAGGGGGCGACCGTGGTGCTCGCCGCGCGCACCGAGAGCGCGTTGAAGGAGCTGGCCGAGGAGATTCCCGGCGCGTCCCCTGTGGTCACCGACCTCGGCGACGTCGCCAGCATCGACCACGCCGTGGCGACCGTGATCGAGCGGCACGGCCGGCTCGACGTGGCCTTCAACAACGGCGCCATCGGGGTGCCGCCGCACCCGATCGCCGACTTTCCCGAGGACGACTTCGACCGGGTCGTGCAGGTCAACTTCAAGGGCGTCTTCTACGCCGTGTCGGCCGAGGTCAAGGTCATGACCCGGGGCGGCGCGATCGTCAACACCAGCAGCGTGGGCAGCCTTCGCGGCAATCCACCGCTGCCCGCCTACGGCGCCGCCAAGCGGGCCGTCAACAGCATCACCGAGTCCGCCGCCGTCACCTACGGGCCGCAGGGCATCCGGGTCAACGCCATCGCCCCCGGCCTCACCATGACCGAGATGGTCGAGGACTGGAACCGCCACGACCCCGGCGTCCTCGACCAGATCATCGCCGGCACCCCGCTCGGCCGCGCCGCCACCCCCGAGGAGATCGCCGAGGCCGCCGCCTGGCTGCTCAGCGACCGCGCCTCCTTCGTGACCGGTGTCGTGCTCCCCGTCACCGGCGGCGCCTCGGTTTAGGCCGTCAAGCTGCCCGGCGTCGGGCTAGTGCGGCGGGGTGACGCCGTCGCGGACGAAGGCCTCGTCGGGCTGGCAGGTGAGTTCCCCCGGCTTGAGCTCGACGCTGGCCGGCCGCCACACCTGGACCCTGCCGCCCTGCCGAGGCCGAACACGCACTGGTAGCCGGCGTAGTGGTCGCCGCCGCGAATGGCTACCGCGATATCGGTGCCGCGATCCCGGTCGCTCTCGTCGTCGCCGGGGCCGCGCTGGAGGAGGAACCAGCCGCCGACGGCCAGCACGGCGACGATGGCGACGATCACAAGCAGGGGCCGCATGTCGCCGACCGTAGCGGCGGGTGGACGCTGCGCGCATGAGTAGTTCCACCCGCACAGCTCTCCGACAGGTTCCCCGGAGGGAGCTCTGACCTGGCGCGGCAAGACTCGGTTGCGTGACCGCGATCCCGACCGCCGCTCGACCCAGGGGGCTGACGACGGCCCAGTGGCTGCTGGCCCTGCTCGGCCTCAACGCCATGTGGGTCACCGACCTGCTCGTGATGGACGGTGGCCTCAACGACAATCTGCTGACGGTGCTCGGCCGGGCCACCGGCCTGTACGGGGCGCTGCTGCTGGTGTTCCAGCTGTTCCTGATCGCCCGCGTGCCCTGGCTGGAACGGGCGCTGGGCATGGACTCGATGACGCGCTGGCACCGCTGGACCGGGTTCTGGGTGCTGTGGCTGCTGTTGGCCCACGTCGTGTTCATCACGCTGGGCTATGCCGCCGCCGACGGCAGTTCGCTGGTCGACGAGTTCGGCTCGCTGGTGTTCAACACCGACGACGTGCTCAAGGCGACGGTGGCGACGATCCTGCTGGTGGTCGTGGCCGTCACCTCGGCCCGCGCCGCCCGCCGCCGAATGCGTTACGAGACTTGGCATTTTGTGCATCTGTACGCCTATCTGGCGGTGATTCTCGGTTTCCTGCACCAGGTCACCGTCGGCCGCGACTTCGTGGGCTCGCCGGTCGCCACCGCCTACTGGTGGACCCTGTACGGCGCTTCGCTGGCGGCGATCCTGCTCGCTCGCGTGCTGATTCCGTTGTGGCGCAACGCAAGGCATCAGCTTCGGGTGCACTCCGTCGTCTACGAGTCGCCGAACGTGGTGTCGGTCCACATGACCGGCCGGCGGTTGAACGAGTTGCCGGCACGGGCGGGCCAGTTCTTCCTGTGGCGGTTCCTGACCCGGGATCGGTGGTGGGAGGCGCATCCGTACTCGCTGTCGGCCATGCCCAACGGCCGCGGCCTGCGGATCACCGTCAAGGCCCTGGGTGACGGCAGCGCCTGGCTGCGCACGATTCGGCCCGGCACAAGGGTTTTCGCCGAGGGCCCGTACGGCTCGTTCACGTCCGCCAAGAGCGGCCGGCGGGGTGTGCTGCTGATCGGCGGCGGTGTCGGCATCACGCCGATCCGCGCGCTGATGGAGGAGCTGCGCGGCGACGTCGTCGCCGTCTATCGCGCCAACCAGTGGGAAGACGCCGTGCTGGCCAACGAGTTGCGGCAGCTGGCCCAGCGCGCCCGGGCCCATCTGCACATGGTTGTCGGCCCCGTCGACGACCGCCTGCTCAGCGCCGGCCACCTGGCCTCGCTCGTGCCCGACATCCGCCAGCGGGACGTGTTCGTGTGCGGTCCGCCCGGCATGACCGAGGCCGTGCTGGCCACCCTGCGGGCGCTGGACGTGCCCGCCGACCAATGCCACGCCGAACGCTTCGCGTTCGCCGCCTGAGAAAGGGTTTCTCCCATGCGCCGTGCCGCCATCGCCCTGGTGCTCACCGCCGCCGGCCTCGTGCCGCTGCTGCGCTACCACCCGAGCACGACGACCGCCGCCGTCGCTGTCACCGCCACCACGCCCACCCCCGGCGCCGCCGCCCCGTCGACCTCGTCGTCTTCCGGCAGCGGCACCAGAACCGTCACCGGCTCCGAGGTTCAGACGGAGTTCGGTCCCTACCAGGTGCAGGCCACGTTCAACGGCGCCACCATCACCGACGTGCAGCTGGTGATCACGCCGTCGGACCGCCGCAGCCAGCTCATCGCCAGCTCCGCCGCCCCCACCCTCCGCCAGGAGGCGCTACAGGCCCAGAGCGCCAAGATCGACACCGTGTCCGGCGCCACCGCCACCAGCGAGGCCTACGCCCAGTCCCTCCAGGCCGCCATCGACGCCGCCTGACGACCTCCACACCGGCGTCCGCTACCGCAAGTCGTTCTGGGCCAACGCCCGCTGCTCCGCCGGCGTGAACGGCGGGGCCAGCAGCGGTGGATCGGCCGGCCCGAGCAGGGTGGCCAGCACGGCTTGCGGGGAGAACACCCGGCTGGCGGGGGACGTGAGGGTGTAGACATCCAGTTGCAGCGCGAAGAGATCCTGCCGCCGGCGGGCGACGCGGGCCATGCGGTCGGAGTAGGCGTAGAGGAGCCGGGACCGAAGGTCTGGCCGAACCCCGTCCAGGAGTTGTTGGCTGCGGACGTCCTGACCGACGGCGAGCTGCCAGGCGTCGAGGCCGCCGCTGGTGACGGAGGCCTGGATGATCTGGGCGGTGCCGGCGATCGGCCCGTGGCGGCGCAGGCCGTTGCGGATGGACAGGGCGTTGCGGGCGGCGACGGTCATGCCGTGCCCGTACACGGGGTTGAAGGCGCTGGAGGCGTCGCCGACGACGACAAAACCCTCGGGCCACGGGTGGATGGTGTCGTAGCGCCGCCGGCGGTTGTCGGCGGTGCGGTGGCCGGCGATGGGCCCGAGGGGCTCGGCGCTGGCCATCAGGTCGGCGAGCAGAGGGTGGCTCAGGTTCCGGGCGAAGGCCATGAACCCGTCCTCGTCGGTGGGCGGTTCGCCGCCGGGCAGGCCGCCGAAGGTGACCATCCACTTGCCGTCCTCGACCGGCATGAGCACGCCGCCGCGGGAGTACCGGTCCTCGATGCCGGCGACGTTGACCACCGGAAACTCGGGGTCGGTGTCGGGCGGCGACTGGAAGGTCCGGCTGGCGTAGGCGATCCCGTACCCGAACCGCTCCTCGGGCACGGCCGGCAGCCCCAGGTCGGTGAGCCAGCCGGGCGTCGCCGACGAGCGTCCCATGGCGTCGACCACGAAGTCGGCGGTCAGCTCCCGTTCGCCCCGGCTGTCCCGGTCCCGCACGAGGGCGCCGGTCACGCGGTCGGCGCCGCCGGTCAGGCCGATCACGTCGGCGCCTTCGATGTACTCGACGTTCGCGGGAATCCGTTGGCGCACCGTGAAGTCCAGCAGCGGCCGGCTGGCCGACACGAACGTCTGGTTGCTGGGGTAGCGCCGGTTCCAGATGCCCAAGGTCATCCCGACGAGCCGGCGCGGCACGTCGATCCGCTGCCCGCCGGCGGCGACCAGGGCGTCGATGGCGCCGGGCAGCAGGTCGTCGATGGCCCGGGCCCCGGACGACATCAGGTTGTGCACGTGCCGGCTCTGCGGCACCCCCTTGCGCGGTTCGGGACCGGCGGGCAGCCGGTCCCGTTCCACGATGGTCACGCTGTCGCAGTGTTCGGCGAGGGCGGCGGCGGCCAGCGTGCCGGCCAGTCCGCCGCCCAGTACGAGTCCCTTCACGGAACCCGAAGCTACCGCCTACTTCTCCGGCTTCGGCAGGGAAAGCCCGAAGTCGTCGTCCACTACTCCATTGGTGGCGGGCTTGGCCTCGGTCGCCTTGGCCAGTTGCATGCTGTCCATCAGCTGGCGGGCCATGCCGAAGCCGGCGCCGCCCAGCGACAGGGCCTTGGTGAACAGCTCGGTGACGCCCTCGGCGCCGTTGAGCACCACCATGTTGTCGACGCCTGCGAACGCCTGCGCGCCGGCGGCCACGATGGCCGGCCAGTTCTCGGCGAGCTCCTGCGCCACAACGGCTTCCTGGTTCTCGGCCAGCGCCGCCGCGCGGGCCTTGATCGCCTCGGCCTCGGCCAGGCCCTTGGCGCGGGCGGCTTCCGCCTCGGCCAGACCCTGGGCCTTGGCCGCCGCGGCCTCCGCCTCACCGGTGGCCCGGGTGGCGGCCGCCTCGGCCTCACCGCGGGCCTTGGTCGCCTCGGCCTCGGCCGACGCCGCCGCCTTCACCCGGGTGGCGTCCGCCGCCGCGCGCAGCTCGGTCTCCTTGGCCTGCGCCTGGGCGCGGGCGATCTGCGCGTCGCGGTCGGCGTCGGCCAGGGTCCTGGTCTCGTACGCCTTGGCGTCGGCCGGCTTGCGGACCTGCGACTGGAGCCGCTGCTCGGACAGGGCGGCCTCCAGCTGGGCGGCCTTGGTCTCCTGCACGACGACCTCCTGGCGGGAGGTCGCCTCGGCCAGCGGGCCGGCCTGCTTGGTGCGGGCCGAGGCCTGGTCGATCTCGGCCTGGAACGCCGACTGCTTGATCTGGCTGTCGCGCCAGGCCGAGGCCTTGTTGGCCGCGGCGACCTGCTCGGCCTCGGTGGCCTCCTGGTCCCGCTGGGCCTCGGCGATGCGGGCCTGCGCGGCGACGGCGGCGGCGTGCGGCTTGCCCAGGTTGGCGATGTAGCCGGACGCGTCGTCGATCTCCTGGATCTGCAACGAGTCGACGACCAGGCCCAGCTTGCTCATCTCGTTGGCCGACGAGCTGCGCACCTCGGCGGTGAGCCGCTCGCGGTCCCGGATCAGCTCCTCGACGGTCAGCGCGCCGATGATCGAGCGCAGGTGGCCGGCGAACACGCTGTGGATCCGGGTGTCCATGGCGTTCTGCTGGTCGAGGAAGCGGCGCGCGGCGTTGGCGATGGACACGAAGTCGTCGCCCACCTTGTAGATCACCGCGCCCTGCACCCGGACCGGGATGCCCTGCTTGGTGACGCAGGAGACCACGATCTCGGCCGACCGCGTGTCCAGCGACAGCCGCCGCGCGGTCTGGAAGCCGGGCAGGACCAGCGTGCCCTTGCCCGTGACGATCTTGAACCCGAGGCTGTCCTCGCCGACCTGGACCTTCTTCGCGCCCAGCCCGGAGATGATCATGGCCTCGTTGGGCTCGGCCACGCGCCACAGCACTCGCAGGATGATGAACAGCACGATCAGCGCGACGACAACGCCGCCCACAATGACCAGTATGCCCGCGTTCATCTCGTTCTAACGCCCCCTCATGGCGCGTGGGGCACGCCGGTGCGCCCCACGCCCTCTGTCGTGGATGCCGACCAGACTTCCCGGCGCACCTTGGAGCACTGACGCTATGCCTCGGTTCCCTCCTCGTACATGTCACCTGACACACACTGTGCTTGTGGCGCCGCCTTCGGCGTCGCGGCTCGGCCCCCGGGTAGCCGCCGCCTCGCCCTAGCCGGATTTTTCCGGGCCGCATCGAGCGGTGGTGGGGCGCGTTGGGTGGCGGCCCGAAAAAATCCGGCAACCGGGCGAAGCGGCGGCGGGGCCTCGCGACTCTCTGGGTCAGCGACTCTCTGGGTCAGCGGGTCAGCGGGTGAGAGGGCGCCAGCGTTCCACGTAGACGGTGCGCGGGGGCTCGAAGTCCACCACGAGCACCTGCACGCCGGGCTCGATCGTCTCGTCCGGCTCGATCGGGTGCGCGTAGAACGCCTCCGACCCGCCGCGGACGGCGATCATCACCTCCCCGACGAGCCCCGGCCCGATGCGGCCGGTGACGCGTCCCCTCGTCCCGATCATCACGCGAGTCTAGCTACGGGAACACCTGCACGGTGATCTTCGTGCCCGGCTTGACCCGGGTGCCCGGCGGCGTGTCCTGGCTGAACACCCGGCCCCGCTTGCTGCCGAAGATGCCCTGCACGTCGATGGTCAGGCCGAGGCCCTTGAGCGTGTTGGTGGCGTCCTCGGCGCTCGCACCGGTCAGGTCGGGCACCGTCACCGCGTTGGACACGATCACGGTGACCTGCTTGTTGCCGTCGCCGGCGATGCTGGAGCCGGCGTCCGGGCTGGTGCTGATCACCTTGCCCTTGTCCACCTGGTCGCTGAACTGGGCCGGGCCGTCGACCGGCTGGAAACCGGCCTGTTGCAGGGTCTGGAACGCCTGGTCGCGGGTCAGGCCGACGACCGGGGGCACCTTCTTGGGGGCCGGGCCCTTGCTCATCACGACCACCACGGCCGAGTTCACCGGCACCACGGTGCCCGGGGCCGGCAGCGCGGTCAGCACCTTGCCGGCCGGCACCGTGTCGCTGAAGTTGTCCTTGCTGGCGTCCTGCAACGCCTGCAACCCCAGGTCCGTGATCAGCTTCTGGGCGGCGGCGAAGTCCGAGCCCGGCTGCACGGCCGGCACCTTGGGCTTGCCGATGGACACGCTCAGCACCACCGACGAGCCCCGCTGCACCTGCTGCTGCTCGCCCGGCGCCACGTCCACGACCAGACCCGGCTGCACGTCGTTGCTGCCCACCTGGCGGACGGTGAACTGGAGGTTGGCGTCCCGGATCTTCTGCTCGGCCGTCTGCTCCTGCAAGCCCTTCACGGTCGGCACCAGCGACCACTGGCCGGTGCCCAGCCACCACGCCGCGGTGGCCACGACCGCCGCGAGCACGACGATCACCGACATCCAGATGATGAACGCCCGGCGGCTCTTGGTCCGCTGCTGCTGGTACGGGTTGACCGGCACCTGGGCGCGGATCGGCGCGTGCCGGGCCGTGACCGCGTTGGCGTCCAGGTCGGCCCGGGACATCGCCCGCGTGCCCATCGGCCCGATCGAAGGCTGGGCCAGCGGCGGGGCCGGCGGGGCCATCAGCGTCGGCGCCGGCGTGGCCGCCGTGATCGGGCTGAACTTCTCGGTCGGCGGGCCGTCGTCACGGACCCGGATCGTCGAGTCCGGCTGCGGGCTGGCCGCCACCATCGGCACCGGCGCCAGCTGGATGCCCAGGCCCAGGGCGGTGCGCTGGGCCTCGGCCAGGAACGCGTCGGCGTCCAGCGGGCGCAGCGCCGGGTCCCGGCGGGTCGCCCGCAGCACCAGGTCGTCCAGGGCCGGCGGGATGCTGCCGGTGGCGGCCTCGCTCGGCGGCGGCACGTCGTCGTTCACGTGCCGATAGGCCACCGAGATCGGCGTGTCGCCGCTGTACGGGGGCTGCCCGGTCAGCATCTCGTACAGCAGGATGCCGGCCGAGTACACGTCGCTGCGCGGGTCGGAGGCCCCGGTGGCCACCTGCTCGGGCGACAGGTACGCCACCGTGCCGAGGATCATGTCGTCGCTGGTGGTATTGGCGCTGGCCATGGCCCGGACCAGGCCGAAGTCGGCGACCTTGACCGCGCCGCCGCGGCCGATCAGCACGTTCTCCGGCTTCACGTCCCGGTGCACCAGGCCGGCCCGGTGCGCCGCGCCCAGCGCCGAGAGCACCTGTTCCAGCACGCTCAGGGCCAGCGCCGGGGTCAGCGCGCCGCGCTCGCGCAGCAGGTCACGCAGGGTGCCGCCGTCCACCAGCTCCATCACCAGGAAGACGTGGTCGCCTTCCGGCGACCGGTCCACGCCCTGGTCGTACACGCCGACAACGCCAGGGTGGTGCAGCTGGGCCGCGGTGCGGGCCTCTCTGACGAACCGGTCGATGAACGACTGGTCGTCGGAGAACCTCGGATCCATCACCTTGATGGCCACCGGCCGTTCCAGTCGGGTGTCGACACCCCGGTAGACCGTGGACATCCCGCCGCGCGCCAGCAGGGTGTTGACCCGGTACCGCTGCTCCAGCAGCCCCCCGATCAGGTTCGCGCTCTGGGTTCCCACGGGTCACGATGGTAGGCGAGAGGCCAGTCGGTTCCCGTAAGGAGGCGAAATCGGACTCGGCATCGGGGCCCGGGCTGTGGCATCGTGACCGCCGTGAGCGCCATACCTGTCGCGGCCGACGTGCTCGACCCTGAGCTGGAAGTCCTGCCCCTGCCCGATGTCGCCGAGCGGCTCGGCGTGCCCATCACCCGGGTGCACCAGATGCTGCGCGACGGTCAGCTGCTGGCCTGCCGCCGGAACGGGATCCTGATCGTGCCCGCCCTGTTCGTCCACGAGGACGCCATCGTGAAGGGCCTGTCCGGCACCATCACGGTGCTCAAGGACTCCGGCTACAGCGAGGACGAGATCCTGACCTGGCTGTTCACCGCCGACGACACGCTGCCCGGCACCCCGGTGGAGGCCCTGCGGGGCGACCGCGGCCGCGAGGTCAAGCGCCGCGCCCAAGCCTCCGCCTTCTAACCCCCCACCCGCACCACCCGGCAAGCCTTCCGGCGCCTTTGGCGCTTGGAAGGGGGCTTTCCTGCACTCGGAGTGGAGGAAAGCCCCCTTCCAAGCGTTGAGGGGTGGGAGGGGGAGGGGGTGCACGGGTGGGTGAGGGGGGTCGCCTGATGGGGTGGGTGGGGTTGAACGGGATGGGGCGGCGGCGGTGGGGTGGCCGGCAGCACCCCCTCCGAGAGGATCCCCATGTCACGGATGGCCCGTACCGCCGGCATCGCCGCCGCCCTGCTGACCGCGACGGCGGCCCCGCTGCTGACCGCGGCCCCGGCGCAGGCGGCGGCCCAGGACTGCATCAAGTACCTGGCCGACCACTACGAGAAGCCGTCCCAGCAGGCGGTGACCGGCTGCGCCTTCGGCGCGGTGCTGGCCAAGGCGACGTGCGTGAGCTACATGACCACGAACGGCGTCACGGCGGCCGACGCCAAGCAGGCCTGCAAGTTGGCGGGAGAGCCCAGCCAGAACTAGCGGGCGGCCAGTGCCCGGACCAGCCCCGGCAGCGCGACGGCGAGCCGGCGGCTGGTCGGCACGACGGCCCGGCGAGCGAAGACGTCGTAGTCGATCGCGGCGAGCTCGTCGAGGATGCCCTGGTACAGGGTGAAGGCCACGGACACGCACGGCCGCGCGGACGGGGCCAGCAGCGGGATGCCCAGCGCGGCGTGCCGGTAGACGGACCGCGTGCGGGCGGCCAGGTGGGCCAGGGCGGCCCGAACCCGGCGATCCCGACCTCCGGACAGCCGGCACCACTCCAGTAGCGCCCGGTCCACGCCGAAGGCGGCCAGCTCGTCGGCCGGCAGGTAGACGCGGCCCCGGTCGAGGTCCTCGCCGACGTCCCGGAGGAAGTTGGTCAGCTGGAACGCCTCGCCCAGCGCGGCGGCGTACGGCTCGGCGTCGGCGGACACGGCCCCGAGCACCGGCAGCATCTGTAGGCCGATGACCTCGGCCGAGCCCCGCATGTAGGTCCGCAGCTCGGCGTACGAGGCGTACTCGCGCACGTCCAGGTCCATCCGCATGGACGCCAGGAACTCGTCGAACAGCGTGGGCTCGATGCCGTGCCGGGCCACGGTGTCGGCGAGCGCCGCCAGCACCGGATGCTCGGCCGGCTCGCCGGCCAGGGCGGCCTTGAGCTGCCGTTCCAGCTCCGACAGCTCCAACGCCGGCGATGTGCCGGGGTTGTCCACGACCTCGTCGGCCAGCCGGGCGAAGCCGTACAGGGCGTGCACGGCCGGCCGGCGGTCGGCGGGCAGCAGCAGGGTCGCCAGGAAGAACGTCTTGCCGTGCTGGGCGTTGAGCCGCCGGCACTCGGCGTACGCGGCCTCAAGGCTCACGAGTGGTGCCCCAGCGCCCTCTCCGGGACGTCCTTGATGGTCCGCAGCGACAGGTTGAGCGGATCGGGCTTGAGCAGCGACAGGGCGGCCAGCACCGACACCCCGAAGATGACGAACATGTAGCCCCAGTCGTACAGGGCCGTCGCGCCGGACGGATAGGTGATCAGCAGCAGCCACACCGAGCCGCACGCCGCCATGGTCAGGCCGGCGGTGCTCCACGCGAAGCCGACGGCCAGCACCAGCGCCCAGCTGAAGTACCAGGGCAGCGTGGTCGGGGCCAGCAGGGCGAACGCGGCCATGCAGATCGCGGCCCGGCGGATGGCGTCGTTGCCGCCGTCGCGGGCCAGCCACCACTGCTTGGCCAGGATGTAGACCAGCAGCAGCGAGCCCAGGGTCCGGGTCACGGTGACGAACGGCTGGAGGTCGCCGAAGCCGACGAACCAGTTCAGCACGGTGTAGGCGGCCTGCCCGAGCCCGGACGGCAGGGACAGCCAGTTGATCACGATCGAGGACCCGCTCAGCGCCGAGATCCAGCCCAGGTCCACGCCGGCCAGCAGGGTGCACAGCACGAACACGCCGCCGAAGATCCCGACGGCCGGGCCGGCGGCCTTGACGAACCGGTAGCTCCTGGTGCCGTACGGGATGTGGCCCATCCAGATCCACACCAGGAACGGCAGCGCCAGCACGGCGGTGGCCTTCACCGAGAACGCCAGCGCCAGCAGGGCGATGCCGGCCACGTGCTTGCGGTCGAGCACGAACACCACGCCGACGGCCATCAGGCCGATCATCAGCATGTCGTTGTGGGCCCCGCCGATCAGGTGCACCACCAGCAGCGGGTTGGCCCCGACCAGCCACAGCGCCACCGAGGAGTCCCCGCCGAGCTTGGCGCACAGCCGGGGCAGCGCCCACCACAGCAGGGCGAAGCCGACCGCCAGCACCAGCCGCATCAGGATGACGCCGCTGATCAGGCTGACCAGGCCGTCGCCGGTGATGGCGACGATGCCCTTGGCCAGCAGCACGAACAGCGGCCCGTAGGGCGAGGGCGTGTTCTGCCAGACGATGCTGACGTTGTCCGACAGCGCGCTGGGCAGGGCCGACGGGCCCACGCCGTAGGGGTCGAGGCCGTGCAGGGCCAGGTCGCCCTGGGCGAGGTAGCTGTAGACGTCCTTGCTGAACAGCGGCGGCGCGATCAGCAGCGGCGCGATCCACATGACGATGACCCGGATCATGTACGCGTGGTTCACGCGGCCGGCTCTGGCGTGCCGCCCGAGCCGGATCCAGGCCCAGATGGACAGGGCCAGGCCGACGTAGAGGATCCAGGTGGCCAGCAGTTGGCCGTGGCCGTAGCGGATCCAGTTGAACGCGCCGTTGGCCAGCACCGGGTCGTGGATCAGCGTCGCGCCCGCGCCCATGCCGCCGGCCGCGATCAGCACCATGCCGGCCAGGCCGAGCAGCGCGGTGCGGATCGGGAACGGCCACTCGCGCGCCGGATCGGCCGGCGTGGCGGCGGCCGTCGCCGTGACCACCGGCGTCGGGCGGGTAGGGCCGAGCGGCACCGGTGCAGGGTCGGCGCTGGAGCGGGGAATGGAAGGCGTCGCGGGCATCGCGCCGTCCATCGTCCCACAACCGGCGACCGGGTGAGCGCGCAGCGGCCCCCTCGTCACAGGCTGTTCACGTCACAGTCCTGGTTGAATATCAGGTAACCTGATATTATCGGCATCGCAGGCCACCTGACACCGGGCCGGAGGACAGCCGTGAAATCGTTGATGCAGGACGTGCCGCTCACGCTGGACGTGGTGCTGCGCCGCTGCCTGGAGACCGGGGCGAACGTCGAGGTCGTGTCGGTGACGCCGGCCGGTGTGACCCGTACGACATGGGGGCGGATCGGCCGCCGGGCCACCGCCCTGGCCGGGGTGCTGGCCGAACTCGGCGTGCACCCGGGTGGCCGAGTCGCCACCTTCGCCTGGAACACACACCGTCACCTGGAGTTGTTCCTGGGCGTGCCCTGTGCCGGGCGCGTCGTGCACGGCGTCAACGTGCGGCTGACCGAGGAGGAGATCCGCTACCAGTTGCGCAACGCCGGCGACGAGGTGCTGTTCGTCGACGCCTCCCTCACCGACCGGCTGGCCGACTTCGCCGAGAAGTTGCCGGTCCGGGAAGTCGTGGTGCTGGACGACGGCGGGCCGGTGCACGAGGCGTTCGCCGGGGCGCGGCGGTACGAGGACCTGCTCGCCGCCGTGCCGGAAACAGAGCCGGTGTCGCGCGCGGCGCCCGATGACGCCGCCTGGATCTGTTACACGAGCGGCACTACGGGACTGCCCAAGGGTGTGGTGTCCTCACATCTCGCGTGCGTGCTGCACTCGTTGTCCTCCATGACGGTCGACTCGCACGCCGTGTCCCGTGAGGACACCCTGCTCGCCGTCACGCCGCTGTTCCACGTCAACTCGTGGGGCCTGACCTACACGACCGCCCTGGCCAACGCCAAGCTCGTGCTGCCCGGCCGGGACGCCAGCGGCGCCGCGCTGGCGGCGCTGGTCGAGGCCGAGCGAGTGACCGTCGCCGCGGCCGTGCCGACGGTGTGGATCGACCTGCTCGGCCCGGCCTCCGAGCCGTACGACATGAGCTCGTTGCGGCGCGCGCTCTGCGGCGGCGCGCCCGCGACCCGGGCCCTGCTGGACGAGGTCGCCCGGCGCGGCATGGTGTTCCACAAGGGCTGGGGCATGACCGAGATGCTGCCCAGCGGCACCATGCAGGTGCAGTCGCCGGACCTGGACCTGGACAGCCCGGCCGGCGCGCTGACCAGGGTCGGCAAGCCGTCCGCGGGCGTGCGGGTGCGGCTGGTCGGCCCGGACGGCGAGGTGCTGCCGTGGGACGGCAGGACCACCGGCGAGCTGGAGACCAGCGGGCCGTGGGTGATCAAGGCCTACCTGGAGCCGGACGACGACTCCAACGACAGCCGCTTCCACGACGGCTGGCTGCGCACCGGCGACCTGGCCGTGATCCACCCGGACTCGACCGTGGAGATCGTCGACCGGGTCAAGGACGTGATCAAGTCCGGCGGGGAGTGGATCAGCTCGCTGGCCCTGGAACAGGCCCTGGCCGCCCATCCCGGGGTGGCCCGGTGCGCGGTGGTGGCGGTGCCGCACGAGCGGTGGGGCGAGCGGCCGGCGGCGGCCGTCGTCGCGGCCGACGGCTCGTCGCCGTGTGCCGAGGAGCTGGCCGCGTTCCTGGCCGACCGGGTGCCGCGGTGGTGGCTGCCGGAGCTGATCGTGGTGGTGGACGAGCTGCCGCTGACCACGGTCGGCAAGTACGACAAGAAGGCCTTGCGGGCCCGGCTCAGCTCTCCGAACCGGAGTTGAGCATGCGCACGCAGCTCCGCAGCAGCAGCGGCAGCCGGTCGCGGTCGCCGACGGAGAGCTCGGCCAGCATGCGGGCCTCGATCTCGGTGATCAGCGGCTCGCACCTGGCCAGCACGTCCAGGCCGGCCGGGGTGAGCTCGGTGCGCATGATCCGGCCGTGGGCCGGGTCGGCCTCGCGGCGGATCAGCCCGGCCTTGGTCAGCGCGGCGATGACCTCGCTCATCGACTGCGGCGTGGTCATGGCCCGCCGGGCCAGCTGCGCGTTGGACAGCCCGGCCTGCCGCTGCAACACCGACAGTGCCGTGTACTGCGGCACGGTCAGGCCGTGCGGGCGCACTGCCTCCTCGATCAGCAGCCGCAGTGCCCTGTCCAGCCGGCCGACCAGATAGCTCAGCCGCGGTTCCGGCGCTTGCTGGGAAGAAGCGGACACGAAGTGAAAGGTACCTGGAGGTTGTCATGGGTGACTGGAAGACCGTGCGCGTCGAGGTGGTCGACGGGATCGGCTGGGTGGAGCTGAACCGCCCGGACAAGCGCAACGCGATGAACCCGACGCTCAACGCCGAGATGATCGACGTGCTGCACACGCTGGAGGCCGACCGCTCGTGCGGGGTCGTGGTCATCAGCGGCGCGGGGGAGGCGTGGTCGGCCGGCATGGACCTCAAGGAGTACTTCCGCGAGGTCGACGAGTCCGGCGACGAGGCGTTGCAGATCCGGGTGCGGCGCGACTCGTTCGAGTGGCACTGGCGGCTGCTGCGCAACTACGCCAAGCCCACCATCGCCATGGTCAACGGCTGGTGCTTCGGCGGCGCGTTCGTGCCGCTGATCGGCTGCGACCTGGCCATCGCCGCCGACGAGGCCCAGTTCGGGCTGTCCGAGATCAACTGGGGTATCCCGCCCGGCGGCCTGGTCTCCAAGGCCCTGGCCGAGACCGTGGGCTCGCGGGAGGCGCTGTTCTACATCATGACCGGCCGCCTGTTCGACGGTCAGCAGGCCGCGCGCATGGGCCTGGTCAACCAGAGCGTGCCGCTGGCCTCGCTGCGTGCCGAGGTCGAGCAGCTCGCGCGCGAGCTGCTCGACAAGAACCCCGTCGTGCTGCGCGCCGCCAAGATCGGCTTCCGCAACTGCCGCACCATGGACACCGACGGAGCCCTGGACTACCTGTACGCCAAGCTGGAGCAGTCCCAGTTCCTGGACAAGACCCAGGGCCGGCAGGAGGGCCTGCACCAGTTCCTGGACGAGAAGACCATCCGCCCGGGCTTGCAGGCCTACAGTCGCTCGTGAGCCGGCGCACCCGCTTGGAAGGGGGCTTTCCTCCACTCCGAGTGGAGGAAAGCCCCCTTCCAAGCGTCACTGCATGTCAGGACGCCTCGAACTGGCCGTGGCGGCCGGCGCCGGAGGCGAAGCGGGCGGCGCCGGCGAGAGCGTCGGCGGCCAGGGATTGCCTGCCGTAGCGGAACTCCGTCGCCATGGCGTCCACTTCGGACAGTTCGTGCTGCGCCCGGGCCGACAGCCGGTCGTTGCGCAGGCAGGTCTGCGGGAACGCGGCGATCTGCTCGGCCAGGGCCACGGCGGCGGCCAGCGCCTGGCCGGCCGGCACGACCCGGTTGGCCAGGCCCATGGCCAGGGCCTCGGCCGCGTCGACCGGCCGGCCGGTCAGGATGAGGTCCATGGCCCGGCTCTCGCCGATCAGCCGGGGCAGCCGCACGGTGCCGCCGTCGATCAGCGGCACGCCCCAGCGCCGGCAGAAGACCCCGAACACGGCCGTCTCGTCGGCGACCCGCAGGTCGCACCACAGGGCCAGCTCCAGCCCGCCGGCGACGGCGTGGCCGCTGACGGCGGCGATGACGGGTTTGCCCAGGCGCATCCGGGTCGGACCCATGGGCCCGTCGCCGTCGTCGGACAGCAGGTTGCCGCGGTCGGTGCCGACGGCCTTGAGGTCGGCGCCGGCGCAGAACGTGCCGCCGGTCCCGGTCAGCACGGCGACGGCGGCGTCGGGGTCGGCGTCGAAGGCGCGGAAGGCGTCGGCCAGCGCGGCGGCGGTGGCGCCGTCCACCGCATTACGCGCGGCCGGCCGGTCGATCGACACAATCGTGACCGGCCCCCGGGTTTCCACCAGAACTTCTTCAGCCATGCCGGCCAGGTTCCCATGAAATTGCATGGCGACAGGAAATGATCTCGGGATGCGTGCTCGAAGGTGGTTGCTGACTCTTGCCGGAGTTGTCGTTCTCGTGATAGCGGCGTTCGTCGCCAAGGAAGTCGCCGGGCCGGCGACGCCCACCGCCAGCGGCTCTTCCCCGGCCCAGGTCCAGCTGGCCGAGCTGCCGATCGGCAGCTGGCACTCGATGGCCGGCTATTCGCGCGACCGGTTCAAGCACTGGGTCACGCAGGGTGACGGCTGTGACACCCGGGAGGTGGTCATCGAGCGCGACGGCCAGGACGTGCGCAAGGACGCCTCCTGCCGGGCGACCAGCGGCAAGTGGGTCAGCCCGTACGACAACAAGGCCATCAGCAAGGCCGGCGACCTGGACATCGACCACATGGTGCCGCTGGCCGACGCCTGGCGGACCGGGGCCGACAAGTGGACCGACGAGCGCCGCTCCCAGTTCGCCAACGACCTGACCGCGCCCCAGCTGCTGGCCGTGTCGGCCTCGAGCAACCGCGGCAAGGGAGATCAGGACCCGGCCTCGTGGAAGCCCGCCAACCAGGCCTTCTGGTGCACGTACGCGACCAACTGGGTGATCGTCAAGCACACCTACCAGCTGTTCGTCACCCAGGCCGAGCACGACGCGCTCGTGTCGATGCTGGCAACGTGCCCGAGTTGACACCTTTGTGCAGTCTGACCTGCGATCACGCCTGCGTACGCTACGGTCATGTCACACCCCGACGGAGTTACCCCGAACCGGGAATGACGACACACCCGCCCGCGCTGGGCGACGTCGGCCGGCGCATGGTCGATCATGGTGCTGACGGGCGTGTCCGCGGACGAAGAAGGTGCACGAGGGATGAAACGGATACTCATCATCGCCGGCGTGGCGCTGGTGCTCTTCGCGCTGATCGCCCAGCCGGCGGCTTCCGCCAACTGGGTGAGGGAGATAGTCGGCGGCCTCGGTTACGGAGCGCAGGCGATCATCACGTTCGTGCGCAACCTCATCCCCTCATGACACCGGACTGGCCGATTGCGCAAAGTAGTCGGCACAGGCACAGTTCCACCGACCGGGTGCATTAACCCCGATCACGCCCTGGTAACGGGAATCGGGTCTAGCGGTGCTCCGGCGGAACGCAATACGGTTCGCAGGCGTTGGGTGATCATCAGCCATGAGGAGGCACGGATGGTCGAAGACTCCGGGGTCGACGAGCTCGTCAGGCAGTGGACTGCCGAGCGGTCGCAGGACGCCGAGATGCAAGAGGTGAATCGGATCAAGTCCCAGTGGCTGGCCGAGACGCCGACCGTTCCGCGCCAGCGGCCCGGGATTCCCGCCCAGCGGGGCGGCCGAGGCAGCGCTCGGGGCTTGTTCGAGGTGGACGCCGTCGACCCGGCCTACCTGGCGGCCATGCGCAAGCGGCTGCCCGGGGTGCCGGACGAGCTGCTCACCGAGGTCGCCACCTGCTGGCAGCTGGCCGGCGCGGTGGAGGAGGCCGAAGCCTGGTGGGACGCCGGCATCAGCCCGCTCGACCAGCGTGCGCTTGACTACCGCGCGGCCGGTCTCGCGCCGTCCGACCTGGCGCGCCGTCTCGGCCCGCTCACCGTGCTGGAGCACCTGCGTCGGGGCAGTGCGGCAGCGTGGTGCGTGGCCCGGCTCAACCGGCAGCAGCGTCCCTGAATCGGGCGAACCGGCGGTGACTCGCCGCCGGTAGCCAGTGGTTTTGAGGCTACTTGTGAGTAGCCTGTGGTGATGGCGATCCAGCAGTCCGAGCCGGCGGCCCCGCCGTCCGCTCGCCCACCGAGGGTGGTGTTCCGGCTGCTGGTTGTCCTTGTGGTGCTCGCGGTGGCGGGCGCGGCGCTGTGGCTGGTCCAACGGGCCAGCACGCCCACTCCCCATCCCGTGGCCCAGGACTTCCCCGCGTTGCACGTCACGCCCGCGCCGGTGCAGGTCGGTGCGGCGGCCCCGGCCGCCGACGCCGCCCAACCCTCGGCGCAGGCCGCCGCGGCGGGAAGGTCGGAAACGGCCGAGGACTGGCTGGCCCGGGTCTCCGCGGCCACCGGCATCCCGGCCCGTGCGCTGCGCGCGTACGCCAATGCCGACCTGACTCTGGCCAAGGTGCAGCCGTCCTGCCACCTGCCGTGGACCATGCTGGCCGGCATCGGCCGCATCGAGTCCGACCACGGCCGTTTCGGCGGGGCCACCCTGCTGCCCAACGGCGACGAATCCAAGCCGATCATCGGCGTGCCGCTGGACGGCTCGGGCGTGGCCAACATCTCCGACACCGACGGCGGCGCCCTCGACGGCGACCCGGTGCACGACCGCGCGGTCGGCCCCATGCAGTTCATCCCGTCCACCTGGCGGAAGTGGGCCTCCGACGGCAACGGCGACGGGGTGGCCAATCCGCAGAACATCGACGACGCCACCGTCGCCGCCGGGCGCTACCTGTGCGCCGGCGGCCGGGACCTGGCCACCGCGGCCGGCTGGTGGGCGGCGGTGCTGTCGTACAACAACTCGGTGGAATACGGACAGAAGGTCTTCAGCGTGGCCGACGCCGCGGCCAAGGCCAGTGCGGGCCACTGACCCGGCGGTGTTACCGTCGACGGCGTGGGTCTTCGCGGACTGCTAGCCCCCCGCTGGCTACTGGTGCACCTGGTCGCGCTCGCGGCCATGCTGACCTGCTTCCGGCTCGGCGTGTGGCAGTGGGACCGGTCGCAGGAGTCGTCCGGCACCCTCCAGAATCTCGGCTACGCCTTGCAGTGGCCGCTGTTCGGCCTGTTCATCCCGTTCATGTACTGGCGGATGTGGCAGCTGGAGAAGGACCGCCGGCCGGCCGAGGACGCTCCCGTCCAGGAGGTTCCGGCCGTCGTCGAGGAGGCGCCCGCGGCCCCGGCCCGGCCCCGCCGGTCGCCGACCGAGTGGCGCGCCGCGGCCAGCGAGCCGGTGGACGACGCGATGGCGCAGTACAACAGCTACCTCGCGGCGCTGAGCGCGAGAGACGGAGAGTAAGTCGATGAAGGGCTCCCTCGCCCGGTACCGGTTCATGGCCTACGTGACCGGTATCGGCCTGCTCGTGCTGACGGTCGGCGTCGTGCTGAAGTACGCCTTCAACTCGCCCGGGCTGGTCGCCGTCGTCGGCGTGGTGCACGGCTTCCTGTTCATGATCTACGTGGTGTGCGCCTTCGACCTGTCGCTGAAGTCCAAGTGGCAGCCGCTGTACACGCTCGGCGTGCTGCTGTCGGGCACCATCCCGTTCCTGTCCTTCTACACCGAGCGCAAGGTCACCCAGCGGGTCACCGCGCAGCTGGAGTCGCCGGCCGCCGCGTGACGCGGTGGTAACGCGGCGGACCTAGACTCCGCCGATGACCAGCACCGTTCACCCTGTCGACCAGCGGCTTCCCGCCGGTCAGCTGCTCACGTTCGGCCTTCAGCACGTCCTGGCCATGTACGCGGGCGCGGTCGCCGTGCCGCTCATCGTCGGCGGCGCGATGCATCTGTCCACTGCGGACATCGGTTACCTGGTCAACGCCGACCTGCTGGTGTCCGGGGTGGCGACCCTGTTGCAGTGCCTGGGAGTCTGGGTGTTCGGGGCCCGGCTGCCGATCATGCAGGGCTGCACGTTCGCCGCGGTGACGCCGATGGTGATGATCGGCACCACCGGCGGCGGGCTGCCGGCCGGCTACGGGGCGATCATCGTGTCCGGGTTGATGGTGGTGCTGATCGCGCCGTACTTCGCCAAGCTGACCCGGTTTTTCCCGCCGGTGGTGACCGGCACGATCATCCTGGTGATCGGCGTGTCCCTGCTGCCGGTGGCGGTCGGCTGGGCCGCCGGCGGCACCGGCTCGCCCGGCTTCGGCCAGCCGCTCAACCTGGCGGTGGCCTTCGGCGTGCTGGTGCTTGTCGTGCTGGTGCACCGGTTCGTGCCCGGGCTGATCGGCCGGATCGCCGTGCTGGTCGGCATCGTGGTCGGCACCCTGGTGGCGATTCCCTTGGGGCTGGCCGATTTCTCGCATGTGGGCGGGTCGCCGGCGATCGAGATCAGCACGCCGTTCCACTTCGGACTGCCGACCTTCGAGCCCGGCGCGATCGTGGCGTTCGTGATCGTGATGCTGGTGACCATGACCGAGACCAGCGGCAGCGTGCTGGCCATCGGGGAGATCGTGGACCGGCCGGTGGACACCGTGACGCTGACCAGGGCGCTGCGCGCGGACGGGTTCTCCAGTCTGCTCGGCGGCGTGTTCAACACCTTCCCGTACACCGCTTTCGGGCAGAACGTCGGGCTGGTCGCGCTGACCCGGGTGCGCAGCCGGTACGTGGTGGCCACCGCCGGCGGGATCCTGGTGCTGCTGGGGCTGTTCCCGGTGCTGGGGGAGATCGTCGCCTCGGTGCCCATGCCGGTGCTGGGCGGGGCCGGCATCGTCATGTTCGGCTCGGTGGCGGCCGGCGGCGTGCGGATGCTCAAGAACGTGTCGTTCGAGGGCAACTCCAACCTCATGGTGGTGGCCGTCGCCCTGGGCATCGGTCTGGTCCCGGTGGCCGCGCCCACGGTGTACGCCCAGTTCCCTGGCTGGTTCCAGACCATCATGAACTCCGGCATCAGCGCCGGCAGCATCGCCGCCGTGCTGCTGAACCTGCTCTTCAACGGTGTGACCGTGAACACTCAACCTTCCGAGCAGAAATAGTTGAGAGTTCATCTGAGTTGACCGGGACATGACCTCGACACTCGACGTCCTCGAACTGGAGCGCTCCGCGCAGGAGCTGCTGTTCCAGGAGGCGCGCACCGCCAACACCTTCTCCGACGAGCCCGTCTCCGACGAGCAGCTGCGGGCCATCTACGACCTGGTCAAGTGGGCCCCGACCAGCATGAACATCCAGCCCCTGCGGATCACGTTCGTGCGCTCCGACGAGGCCAGGGCGCGGCTGCTGCCGCACATGGCCGAGGGCAACCGGGCCAAGACCGGCGCCGCCCCGGTCGTGGCCATCCTGTCCGCCGACAGCGACTTCCACGAGCACCTGCCCAAGACCTTCCCGCACGTGCCCAACGCCAAGGACCGCTTCCCCGAGCTCTCCCAGCGTGAGCAGATGGCCCGGTTCAACGGCCTGCTCCAGGTCGGCTACTTCATCCTCGGCGTCCGCGCCGCCGGCTTCGCCGCCGGCCCCATGACCGGCTTCGACGCCGCCGGTGTGCGCCAGGAGTTCTTCGCCGACGGCACCCAGGAGCCCCTGGTCGTCGTCAACATCGGCAAGCCCGGCCCCGACGCCTGGTTCCCCCGCCTGCCCCGCCTCGACTTCGACGAGGCCGTCGAGGTCATCTGACCCCGCGAACGCGCCAGGGCCCTTCCCCTCCAGGGAAGGGCCCTTTTTCACTCGCTAGAGCCGGATCGGGACCGGGACGATCCAGCGCTCGATGGTGGTCCTGGCCAGCTCCTTGGCCACGAGGGTGTCCTGGATGCGGGCGTCGGGCTCGGCGGCGCGGGCCATGACGGCGGCCTTGGCGGCGATCTCGCTGCGAAGGGCCTCCTCGGCTTCGGCCCGGGTGAGGTAGACGGCGACCGGGACGGTGATCTCCCGCCCGCCGTCGTCGGTGCGCACGACAACGACGTGCACGTGCCGGAAACCGGCCGGCGGGTCCGGAGTTTCGCTGGTCACGGCGTCGATGAGGTCGCCGAGGGGGATGACCGGGCCGGTGGGCTCCCAGCCGGGCCGCCGGCCGCCGTGGATCCAGAGCGGCTCGAACGGCAGCGGCAGCATCCGTGCGGCCATCGAACTCGTGCTGAAGTCGGTCTCCTCCTCAGCCTGCCAGAAGAAGACCCGGGCGCACACGTGGTCGCGGATGTCGCCGGACTCCAGGACGAACGCGTCGGCCGGGAAATCCTCGTCGGCGTGGGGAAAACGCACCACCAGGCCGTCGTACGAGGAGCGGATGCACTGCCGGTCCACGACCTTGAACAGCAGGTCCAGCCGGGTCGGGCCGCCGTCGACGGCGCTGAGCATCAGCTGGTTGTGGCTCACGGTCTGGAGCCAGATCTTGACCCGCTGGTCCGTCTGGAACAGCACCTGGCCCGGGGTCCGGTTGTCGTGGTCGAAGGCGTGCTCACGCATGCCGCCCATGCTGGCAGGGGGAGTGGCACGTGCGACACGGGTTTTGTCGGGCGGGGCGGGATGTGGTTGACTGACGGTGGTCGTTGTTTTTGTGTTCGTGTTTTCACGCGCTCGCGAAACAGTGTCGCGGGCGTAGGAATTCCTCCAGGAAAGCTCTCCCGCCGCAAGCGGCTCGGTCCGTGGCAGCCGCGGCGGACCGGAGAAACCTGTCGAGGAGACAACATGGCGCAGGGCACCGTGAAGTGGTTCAACTCGGAGAAGGGCTTCGGCTTCATCTCCCCCGACGGCGGCGGCGCCGACCTGTTCGTGCACTACTCGGAGATCCAGGGCAACGGCTTCAAGTCGCTCGAGGAGAACCAGCGCGTGCAGTTCGAGGTCGGCCAGGGCCAGAAGGGCCCGCAGGCCCAGGCGGTCAGCGCGGTCTGAGCAGGACCCCGTGAACTCCGCGCCCGGTGGCAGCTGCCGCCGGGCGCGGAGTCGTGTCTAGGCGAACTCGGCCGGCACGGCGTAGGCGGCGAGCCGGTCGGCCAGCTGCTGCCGGTTCTGCCGGTGGTGGGCCCGGGCCTGAGGCTGGCTTGGCACGTCGGTCAGCGTGTCGGTGACGAAGCGCGAGACCACCCACGGCGGCGGGGCGGGATCGTCCCCGCCCAGCCGGGAGACCACGATCGACGCCTCGGACGGATCGGTCTCGACGAGCACGGCCCAGCCGTCGCGTTCGCTCCACACCAGCATGAGGTCCCGGCCGTAGCGCGGGCCCTTCCTGGTCAGCCCGATGTACGCGGTCGCGGTGTCGCTGACCTCGCACGACGTGCCGGCGGTCGATTCGCCGACCGCCCCGGCCACGGCCCGCAGATAGCCGGTGAGCCCGAGGGTGAGCGCCCTCGTGACGTCCTCCCGCCCCTCGTCGTCGACCAGGCCCAGCATCTCCAGCAGGGTCCCGCGGTCCGCCTCGTCGAGGCAGTGCCCGGCCACGGTGCGGGCGGCCATGGCCTGCTGTGTCCGTAACGTCTGCTGGGCGTCCGCGTGGACCTTGGACATTCGGGCGCCATCACCTGTGGGCACGCGATCCGACGGCATGTCGGCGCTCCCGTCTCCGGCCGGATCGAGCGGCCAGTCGGATGTCGCCGGGACCGACGCCCGCTCGAACGCGGACGTGCGAGGTACCCCCGACTCGGTCACCGTACCCCAGACCCGGCATCACCGACCCTGGCCGGCGACCGGAAACGGCCAGGGATTGGGCTGGCAGACCTTGCCGTCGTGGGGAATCACGACGCCCTGCGGATTCTGGGTGGTGAGCTCGGCGAGGTCGTCGTCGGCGGTGCTGAGGGTCTGCTGCATCATCACCGGGGCCAGGCCGCCGTTGTCGGCGCAGGGCTGGTGGTTGCCGCCGAAGAAGTGGCCGACCTCGTGGTTCACGGCGTACTGCTGGTACAGCAGGATGTTGCCCTGGAAGGCCACCGCGCCGCGTTCCCAGCGGGCGTCGTTGAGGTAGACGGACTCGCCCAGACGGCAGGACGTGTCGTACGGGATGTCGAAGCCGCACACCTGGGGGCTGCGGGCGGTCTGCTGCGAGGCGAGCCGGATCCGCAGGTCGGGTTGGCCGGACTCGACGCGCTTGAGGGCGATCTGCCCGCCGCCGATCCAGCTCTTGGGGTTGGACAGGGTGGCCTGCACGGTGCGCGCGAACTCGGCGTCCCCGCCGACCGGCTCGAAACCGTCCTCGACCTCGATGGTGTACGTCGTCAGCTTGCCCTTGCCGACCTGGTCGGAGGCGCCGGGCACGACGTGGAAGGTGCCCTTGCCGGCGGCCGGCAGCGGGCCGCCGTCGGGCAGCTCGGCCGAGGCCAGCTGCTGGGCGAACTTCGCGCCGGGCGGGGCCTCGCCGATGGAGACCGGCGCGGAGGTGCCGGCGGCGGGGGTGGGCGTCGGCTCCGGTTCGGACGGCGGCTCCTTCACGATCCGGAACGCCGTGATCGCGGTCAGGGCGATGACCAGCGGAAACACGTACACCAGCCAGCCCGCCCCTGGCCGCTTCCGGCCCGGACGCGGCGGCTGGGCCGGCGCGGCCAGGGGCTGCGCCGCCCGCCGCGTGTGCTGCCGGGCCGCCCGCAGTCGTCCACTCGCCCTCAGTCGTGCCACGGTGATAACTACGCGCCGGTAGCCCGACGGGTTTCCTCAAATGTTGACCAATTCCAGATCCCGGCCGGTGGTGCGCGGCCCGAGCAGGCCCACGTCCACCGCCACGACCACCATGGCCGCGGCGACCACGGCGAACAGCACCGCCGAGTTGGTCGCGTGCAGCAGCGGCACCAGCACGAACGGCATGGCCGCGCTGGACAGCCTGGACAGCGAGTAGGTGGAGCCGGCGGCGGTGGAGCGCAGCCCGGTCGGGAAGATCTCGGCCTGGTAGACGTGGAAGGCGTTGCTGAAGACGTTGCTGACGGCCGTGTAGAGGAAGCCGAAGGTCAGGATCAGCGCCTCGGACGAGGCGAAGCCGAAGGCCAGCCCGCAGGCGGCCATGGCAAGGCCGGAGGCGACGACCAGGTACTTGCGCTCGACCCGTTCGATGATCGGCAGCGACAGCGCCGCCCCGACCGGGTAGCCGATGAAGGTGATGCCGCTGAACAGCAGCGACTGCACGATCGGGTAGCCCTTGGCCGCCAGCACGGTCGGCACCAGCGTGCCGAAGCCGTAGTAGCCGAACGTCTGGAGCAGGTGGAACACCGCCATCATGATCGTGCGACGGCGGTAGGGCGGCCGCAGCAGCGCCCCGACCGAGGCCGTGGTGTTCGGCGTCTCGTCGGCCACCGGCTCCGGCAGGTCCCTGCCGGCCTCGGCCTCGAACCGGGCCACGATCTTCTCGGCCTCCTCGCGCCGGCCCACCGACTCCAGCCAGCGCGGCGACTCCGGCAGCCCGGTCCGCAGCAGGAACACGATCACCGCCCCGGCCGCGCCGATCACGAACAGCCAGCGCCACGCGTCCGGCCCCGTCGGCACCAGCCAGGCGGCCAGGAACCCCACCGCCGGCACGCCGAAGAACGACAGCGTGTACGCGATTCCCGTGTACAGGCCCCGTTTCTTCGGCGGCAGCAGGTCGCCGAGGTACGTGTCCGACACCGCCGGCTCCGCGCCGATGCCCACCCCGGCGCAGAACCGGCTCAGCATCAGCGTCCACGGCCCCACACTGGCCGCCCCGGCCAGCGAGAACAGCGAGTACACGCCCAGGCTGAGCAGGAACGCCCGCCGCCGCCCGATCTTGTCGGCCAGCCGTCCCAGCAGGATCGCGCCCACGAACATGCCGACGAACGTCGAGGCCAGCACCGCCGGCAGGATCGCCTTGTCCAGATGGAACTCCGCGACCAGCACGTTGGCCAAGGTGCCGGCCAGGAAGATCTCGTAGATGTCGAAGAACAGACCCAGGCCCACGGCGACCGTGGCCAGCCGGTGCGATCGGGTGATCGGCAACCGGTTCATGCGCGCTGCGACGGACACCTGTGCAACCTAGCGGGAACGATCTCGCAAGGCCGACCGGGACGGTCGGGCGGCGGTCAGATCTTGCCGGCGAAGTAGACCGGCTTGGTGCTGTAGATCAGCCCGACCTGCACGGTGAGGTCGCCCGGGGCCGTCGGCACGCTGTAGGCCAGCTTCCACTTGAGCGTCTGGCCGGGCGCGATGGACCCCTGCGGCATACCGACGCCGTTGGCCGGGTCGCTGAGCTGCTCGGCCTTCGCCTGGCCGGCGGTGACCTGGAAGGTGATGGCCGGGGCCGGCATGGGCGGCGAGCCGGCGGGGTTGGCGACCTCGATGTCCAGCACGACCGCGCGGGGGATAGAGCCGGGCGCGAAGGCGCTGCTCGGCGTATAAGCCGCCGGGGCGCCGACGGTGATGGACAGGGTGCCGGGCCCGCCCCAGGTGTGCCCGAACGCGAACGGATGCGCGGCGCTGCCGTCGGGGGCGGCCTGGGCGGTCGTCGTCGGCGATGTGGTCGTCGGACTCGGGGTTGTGGTCGTGGTGGTGGTCGTCGGCGCGGCGGTGGGCGTCGAGCAGGCGGTGAGCAGGCCGAGCCCGGTGACGGCGGCGGCCAGCAGCAGAGTGGATCTCACAGCGGTTTCTCCCCCTTGGCAGTTGAGCGCCGCCGATCCTACGGTCGGACAGCCGCGCACAAATGCCTTTTATCCACCTTCGCGTCGCTACGCCTCGTTCGGGCCTTCCAGGGCGACGCGGTAGCCGCTGGGCGACTGGAGGATCAGGCGCCGGTAGCTCCAGCCCGGCGCCGGGTTGTTGTGTTCGACGGTGAAGGCGAGCGCGGCGGCCCGGCACTGCTCGGCGGCCGCGTCGATGTCGGCGACGCCGAGCTGCCAGGTCAGGACGCTGGGGGGATCGTTCTGCTCGGCCGCGGCCTGGATCCCGAAATCGATGGTCGCGGTGCCGAAGGCGATGAAGTCGGGGTATTCGGGCCCTTCGTAGGTCACCGGGAGGCCGAGTTTCTCGTAGAAGGCTCGTTCCGCCGGCAGGTCGCGCACGTTGAGCACGGGGGCCAGCTTGGTGAAGTTGTCGGCGGGCATGCCCCCAGGTTATTGCGCGAGCAGGGCCCGCAGCGCGTTCGCGGTGCCAGTGGACTCGAGCTCCTCGGCCAGCTCCTTGACCAGGGCGTCGCGGTCGCCGGCCAGGCGGGCCTCGTTCACGAAGACGCCGGGACCGGGCACGGTGGCGCCGAGTTCGACGAGCACGGGGCGCAGGTGCAGGTCGACGGCCAGGGCGTGCTTGTCGGAGGCGGCGACCTGGAGGGGCACGGCGACGACGCCCTTGAGCCAGCCGCCGGGGGCCTGGTCGAGCACGGCCTTGAGCAGACCGGTGTAGGTGGCCTTGTAGGTGGGGGAGGCGACGACGAGCACCTTGGCGGCGGCCAGCGCTGCCAAGGCGTCCTTGACGGCGGTGGCGTCGGGGGCGAACACCTGCTGGGCCAGTTCGGCCGCGTCGACCACGGGGCCGGCGGTGGCGTCGCCGAGCACGAGGTGCACGGCGTCGCGCAGCGCCACGGCGGCGCCGAGGGTGCGGGAAGCGGGACGGGGGTTGCCGACGAGCACGCCGCTGGTGATGGACATGCCCCGAGCATCCTCACCGGGCCGGTCCGCCCGCAACCGTTCCCATCATCTGGCCGGGGTGGCGGCGACCGGTGGGATCTCGACCGTCACCGTGATGTGGTGTCATCTGCGGGTGAGCCGTGCCGTGGAGGACACGAACCGCCGGATGCTGCGGGCCCGCGACGCCATGGACCGGCACTACGCGGAGCCGCTGGACGTGCCGGCGCTGGCCCGTATCGCGCACGTGTCGCCGGCTCATTTCAGCCGCACCTTCCGGGCCACGTTCGGGGAGACGCCGCACCGCTATCTCCAGCGCCGGCGGGTGGAGCGGGCGATGTTCCTGCTGCGGTGCGGCGATCGCAGCGTCACCGACATCTGCCTGGAGGTGGGCTTCACCAGCCTGGGCACGTTCAGCCGCACCTTCCGGGACATCGTCGGCGAATCGCCGACGGAATACCGGGCTCGAGGGCCGCTCGCGGCGGTGCCGACCTGTTTCGCCATGTCGTGGATGCGACCGCGAGGGTGAACCCAGCAGTTTTGGATAAGCGGCGGCCGACCCGCCGGCACTAGCGTCTGCGGCATGTTCACCGGAATCAAGATTTCCCAGATCTTCGTGCTCGACCAGGACGAGGCGCTCGACTTCTACGTCGGCAAGCTCGGCCTGGAGGTCAACACCGACGCCGACCTCGGCTTCATGCGGTGGCTGACGGTCAACGTGCCGGGCGAGCCCGACCGCGAGATCCTGCTGGAGAAGCCGGGCCCGCCGCGGATGGACGAGGCGACCGCGGCCCAGGTGCGGGAGCTGCTGACCAAGGGCGCGATGGCCGGCACCCTGTTCTTCACCACCGACGACTGCCAGAAGACCTATGAGACGCTGCTGGCCAAGGGAGTGGAGTTCACCGACCAGCCGACCAAGCGGGACTACGGCATCGACTGCGGCCTGCGCGACCCGTTCGGCAACGCCATCCGCTTCAGCCAGCCGCTCTGACACCCCGTAAAGGCCGGGCATCGGCGGCGCGGGCTGTGCCACGATGCCCGGTATGCCTGGGCGTGCCTTGAGTTTCGGAGCGGTGGCGGAGAACTACGAGCGATTCCGGCCGGGCTATCCGGACGAGGTGGCCGACACCGTGCTGGCCTACGCCGGCCGTCCTATCGGGACGGCGCTGGAGATCGGCGCCGGCACCGGCAAGGCCACCCGGCTGTTCGCGGAACGCGGGATCGCCGTCACCGCAACGGATCCCGACGAGGACATGCTGGTCGAGCTGCGCAAGCACCTGCCGTCCAACGTCCGGACGGCCCGGGGCGCGCTCGAGGACCTGCCGCCCGGCGGCGACTACGCAATGGTGTACGCGGCATCGTCTCTGCACTGGACCGAGCCGGTCGACCGATGGCCGCGAGTGGCCTCGATGCTGGTGCCGGGCGGGGTGTTCGCCTCGTTCGGCGGCCGGACCCTGCTGACCGATCCGGCGCTGCTGGACGCCGTGAACGCGGCCCGCAAGCCGTTCCTGGACAGCGACGAGATTCCCTCGCCGGACGGCACGCCGCCGGAGCAGGACATGCAGTGGCCGGGCACCGAACTCCAGCAGTCCGAACTGTTCACCGACGTCCGGCAGGAGGTGGTCGCCCGCCGCTCGACGATGACCGCCGAGGACTACATCGGCCTGCTCTCCACCATCTCGGCCTACCTCGAACTGCCGCCCTCGACGCGGCAGCGCGTGTACGGCCGGATCCTCGCCGTCCTGCCCGCGACGGTCAAGGTCAACGCCGACCTCATGATCCACCTCGCCCGCCGGATCTGACGTCATGAAGGGCCCCTTACTGACGTTCAACGTCAGTAAGGGGCCCTTCATGACACCAAAAACGCCAGGAACGGCCCTTTCACTGCACCAGGCGCCAGTATCGGGCCTCCTGGCATCAGATCCGCGTCACTTCAGGGGCGGGTCGAGGGAGGTGACGCCGGGGCGGATCGGCCAGAGATCGCCCAGAGTCGGCGCCGGGGTCTTGGCGATCGCCGCGGCGGCCGCCTTGTCGTGGGCCTGGTCGGCGGCGGCGTGGAAGATGTCCACGGCGATCGACTGGTCGAACACGTTGATCTGCTGGTACGGCCAGACGCTCTGGCCCTGCTCGGCCGCCGGGATCAGGAAGTCGACGGCCTTGAGGATGCTGCCGCCGCCCGGGCCGGTGTAGTGCCACAGGTCGATGCCGAGGTTCTTGCCGATCTCGGCCAGCCGGCCCAGCGCCACCAGGTTGAAGTTGGCGTAGTGCCAGGACATCGTGCGCGACAGCTCCAGCGGCTGGCTGCCGTCGGCCTTGATCTGCTTGTCGATCCGGTTCAGCTTCACCGACTCGACGATGGACCTGGCCAGCGTGGTGTTGCCGATGTAGAGCGCCATCGCGGCGTTCTGCTGGTCGATGAAGCTGCCGTGGTTGTTGGTGGCGGCCAGCTCCAGCTTGGCCTGCGGGCTGGTCTGCATCCAGTCCAGGAACTTGCCGAACCAGGCCTTGAGGCCGGTGCTGTCCTGGGCCTTCCAGCCGGGCGCCCCGGACTCCAGCACGGTGATCGCGTCCAGCACCTGGGTCAGGCTCTGCGAGGAGTCGATGATGCCGGTGCCGGAGATCTTGGTGCTGCACGGGATGATCTGCGCGAAGTTCAGGTTCGGGTTCATCGCCGTGGCCGGGTTCAGGAACCAGGTGCGGATGTCCAGCTCGGCCCGCGCGGCGTAGCGGGCGTCACCGGTGTAGTACCAGGCCAGCGCCAGGTCGCGGATCGCGTCCCAGGCCACCATCCGGTAGGTGTGGTCGGTGATCGCGTCGGCCTCGGGATTGCGCTGGCCGTCCTTGTTGACGTACGGGCAGCCCATCGGGTTGTCGGCGGTCTTGGGCCCGGCCCACCAGTAGGGCGCCTGGCTCATGTAGTCGTGCTTGTCACCGCTGGGCGGGGTCTGCGGCTTGTCCAACACCGACCACGGACCGGCCTTCAGGTCGGCGTCGGCCGTCTTGACCAGCAGGTTGTACGCGGTGCGGGTCGCCTTGGGCGCGGTCCCCGTCACCAGCTGCACCTTGGTGGCGGCCAGGGCCTGGCCGTCCATCACCACGGTGTGCGGGGCTTTCACTGCGGCCGCGTCATGGCATAACGGGGCCAGCACCAGGCCCATCGTTGTCACCAGCGCCGCACCGAGCTGACCGATCACCAATGCACGTCCTCACGAGGAACGAGCCGCACCCGTGTGGAACGGACGCGGCGTGGCGGTGGCGCGGCAGTGACTTTCTACGCGTGCGAACGGCCCAGGTCAACAGCGTGGCGAAGGGTCCGATTCGTCCCTGGGCCGCTTGGCCGACGTGACTGATCGGGCGCGGGGGGCCGCACGGCGGTGCGTGGGACCACCGGAGCCGCCGATGTTCACAACGGTGGATATGACAACGATGTCAGAGCGGAAAGGGTGAACTTGATGGCCTTGTCCCCGACACTGGCGTTGGCCGCGCTGGTGACCCTGCTCCTCCCCGCGACACCCGCGGTTCCGGCGCAGCCCGCGCTGGTGGCCGACCCTGCCTCGATCGTGTATCCGTTCATCGGCACCAGCAACGCCGCCGATGACTTCCCGGGCGCGGACGTGCCGTTCGGCATGGTCCAGTGGAGCCCGGACACGCCCAGCCGCCCCGACGGCGGCGGCTACGAGTACAACGACTCCTCGATCACCGGCTTCAGCCTCACCCACATCGCCGGCCCCGGCTGCGGGGCCATGGGCGACGTGCCGTTCCTGCCCACGACCGGCGCGGTCAACGGCGGCGCGACCGCGGCCTTCTCGCACGCAAACGAGCAGGCCGACGCCGGCTACTACAAGGTCAAGCTCAACTCGGGCATCACCACCGAGCTGACCACGACCACCAGATCCGGCATGGGCCGCTTCACCTTCCCGGCGACCAAGCAGGCCAACCTGCTGATCAAGCTGGCCGGCAGCCAGACCGCCGTCAGCAACACCACGGTGTCGGTGGTCAACAACACCGAGGTCGTCGGATCGGTCACCACCGGCCATTTCTGTGGCGCGGCCGCGACCTACACGGTGTACTTCGCCGCCAAGTTCGACCATCCCTTCACGGTGAACGGCACCTTCGCCACCAGCTCCGGCCCCGCGCCCGACACCACCCGCCCGGGCGCGCCGGCCCAGCCGCAGACCGCCACCCCGCAGCTGGTCGGGCCGTCCGGGGAGTACCTGACCTTCGACACCACGGCCAACCAGGTCGTGCAGGCCAAGGTCGGCGTCTCGTACGTGTCGACGGCCAACGCCCAGGGCAACCGGGACACCGAGAACCCCAACTGGGACTTCGACTCGGTGCACCAGGCCGCCCACTCGGCCTGGAACGCCATGCTCGGCCGGATCGCCGTCGCCGGCGGCACCGCGGCCCAGCAGCAGACCTTCTACACGGCGCTGTATCACGCCCTGCTGCATCCGAACGTGTTCTCCGACGTGAACGGGCAGTACATCGGATTCGACAACAAAACGCACTCCGTCGGCAGCGGTCATGCCCAGTACGCCAATTTCTCCGGCTGGGACATATATCGGGCCCAGGCCCAGCTGTCGGCGATGGTCGCCCCGGACATCGTCAGCGACATCGCCCAGTCGATGGTCAACGACTACGCGCAGAGCGGGATGCTGCCCAAGTGGGCGTTGAACAACGGTGAGACCTATGTGATGGTCGGCGATCCCGGAACGGCCATTCTCGCCGACTACTACGCCTTCGGCGCCCGCAATTTCGACACCGCGACCGCGTTGACCGCGATGGTGCGCGAGGCGTCCGTGCAGAACAACATCCGCCCAGGTCAGAACTACCTGACCACGCCGGGATACCTGCCGGCCGACGGGCAGTGGAACTGCTGCAACTTCTACGGTCCGGTGTCCACGCAGCTGGAGTACAACACCGCCGACTTCGCCCTGTCGGCCTTCGCCGGGGCGCTCGGCGACACCGCGAACCAGACCCGGTTCGCCAATCGTGCCCAGGAATGGGTGAACCTGTTCAACACCTCCAGCAAGTTCATGCAGCCGCGACAGGCCGACGGTTCCTGGACGGGCGGTTTCACTGCCACCAGCGGCAGCAACTTCGTCGAGGGCACCTCGTGGCAGTACACCGGAATGGTGCCGTTCAACATTCACGGCCTGGCCACCGCCTTCGGTGGCAACGCGGCGTACCAGTCGTATCTGAACAGCGTGCTGTCCGGCTACAACGGGGCCGGCGGCAGCAAGTCCGACCTGGGCAACGAGCCCAGCATCGAGCTGCCGTGGGAGTACGACTACGTCGGGCAGCCGTACCGGACGCAGCAGGTGGTGCGGCAGGTCCAGGACCAGATCTGGACCAACAAGCCCAACGGCCTGGCCGGCAACGACGACCTCGGCACCATGAGCGCCTGGTACGTGTGGTCGGCGCTGGGCATGTTCCCGGAGACCCCGGGCACCGCCGACCTGGCCCTGGGCAGCCCGATGTTCACCCAGGCCGTGGTCACCCTGCCCGGCGGGCACACGCTGACCGTCGACGCGCCCCAGGCGGCCGACAACGCGCCGTACGTGCAGTCGTTGTCGCTCAATGGATCCACGTGGAACAACGCGTTTCTCCCACCGTCAATCGTCAACACCGGTGGGACGCTTGACTACGTGCTCGGCGCCACCGCCAACACCGCGTGGGCCGCGTCCTCCTCGCCGCCCTCCTATCCCGGAACCGGCGCTCCGTACGTGAAATCCGGGCCCATCACGTCAGCAATCGCTGGCAAATGCGTCGACGACAACCACAGCGGCGTCGGCAACAACACCGCGATCCAGCTCTACGACTGCAACGGCTCCAACGCCCAGCGCTTCGCCGCCCCCGGCGACGGCAGCCTCCAGGTCATGGGCAAGTGCGTGGACGTGATCAATTCCGGCACCGCCAACGGCGTGAAGGTGCAGCTCTACGACTGCAACAACACCGGCGCCCAGCAGTGGCGGGTGCAGGGATCCGGCCTGGTCAACCCCCAGTCCGGGCGCTGCCTGGACGACCCCAACAGCACCACCGCCAACGGCGCCCAGCTCCAGATCTACGACTGCAACAACAGCAACGCCCAGGTCTGGCACCTCCCCTGACCGGTTGCCACATGCGCTTCCTACTTGGCGTCCGACGCCACATGGGAAGCGCATGTGGCGCTAACCCCGGGGCTTCCGCCACATGCGCTTCCCACTTGCGTTCAGATGCCACATAGGAAGCGCATGTGGCGTTCCCCGAGGGGCGAGGGGGTTTGCGCAAACGGGCCGGTCGGCGACGCGTGGGTCTCGGTTGTGGGCTGTACGGGCTATCGGCGACAGCTCGGCGATACAGTGGCGTGGTGGATGGTGTCGGCGCGCTGGTGATCGGCCTGCTGTCTGGACTGCACAGCGCGTTCGGACTGCGGGTCTGCAATGGCGACTGGCTGCTGACGACGGTGCTCGCCGGCGGCTTCTTCGCGCTGGCCCCGATCGCGGCGGCCATGGTCGTGGCGGTCATCCGCAAGGTCAGCGGCAACAACTACAACCCGGTGATGGTGATCCTGTTCACCGCCGTCGGCGTGGTCGGCAACCTGCTGCTGCCGTTCTCGGCCTTCTCGGGGGCGGCCTACGCCCTGGGCGTCGGCGCGCAGGAGCTGAACGGGAACCAGAGCCTGGGCGACCACTTCTGCTACGTGCTGGCCACCCAGAACAACCTGATCGGGAACACCCCGCCGGGGGCCGAGGCGATCAGCGGCTACTTATCGGGCCCGGAGCGGTGGCTGTCCATCGCCGCCCTGGTCGTGGTGCCGGTCTTCGTGCTGTTCTGGATCACCAAGCAGGCCAAGAACGCCTTCCGGGGCGGGGCCCGCTGGCCGGCCCGGCTGTTCTACGCCCCGTACATCATCTTCGTGTTCGCCACCCTCAGCCTGCCGGTCGGCGTGGTCGGGCTGCTGTGGCTGGGTTTCCTGCCGGTCAGCGCGGTCGGCGTGCTGGCGGTGAAGCTGCTGGGCACGCCCAGCGACGCCGTGCTGCATCCCTCGAAGCAGGCCGACGAGCCGGGAGCCAAGGCCCTGGGTGAGCAGCGGCCGATGCCGCCCTCACTGCCGCCGGCCAAGCCCCAGACCCAGGCGGCCATGCCCCGGCAGAACCCGCCGACCAAGATGTACACCCAGGCCCAGCCCCAACCGCAGCCGCCGCGTCCCCAGGTCCAGCCGCCGCGCCCCCAGCCCCGGCCCCTGCCGCCGCCCACTCGCGTGCAGCAGCCGCCCTCGGTCGCCGCCGGTGGCCTGGCCATGACCCCCGGCCCGCTGCCGTGGGCGACCCCGCCGCCGCCCGACCCGGACAAGACCGTTTTCAACCCGCTGGACGCCCCGACCAAGCACGACAGCACCGGCGACTCGTTCGGCGGCCGGTTCCGCCGCATCCGCCAGCTCGGGGCCGGCGGCTTCGGCAAGGTGTGGCTGGCCAAGGACGCCAACCTGAACCGCCAGGTCGCCATCAAGATCGCGCACACCTCCGACGCCGACACCCAGGAGCGCATGTACCGCGAGGCCCGCGCCCTGGCCGCCGTCCGGCACGAGAACTGCGTGCACGTCTACGACATCCTCGAGGACGAGGACGGCATCGCCATCGTCATGGAGTACGTCGAGGGCATGTCGCTGGCCCAGACCATGCAGCGCAACGGCCTGCTCGACGACGTCGCCGCCGCCCGCCTGTGGTCCACCCTCGCCGGCGCCCTCGGGGCCGCCCACGAGAAGTCCGTGCTGCACCGGGACCTCAAGCCCTCCAACGTGATCATCGACCCCGAGGGCATGCCGCACCTCATCGACTTCGGCCTGGCCCGGCGGCGGGGCGACTCCACCCTGACCGCCACCGGCATGATGATGGGCACCCCCGACTACCTGGCCCCCGAGGTCGCGCGCGGCGAGAGCGCCAGCCCCGCCTCCGACGCCTGGCAGCTCGCCGCCACCGTCAGCTACGCGCTGACCGGCCACCCGCCGCGCGGCACCCGGGAGAACCCCATGGCCGCCCTGCTCGCCGGGGCCAACGCCGAGCCCAACACCAAGCTGCCCGAGCGGTCCGTGCACCGCCGGCTGCTGATGGCCTCCCTCGACAAGGACCCCGGCCGCCGGCCCACCCTGGGCCGTGTCCAGCAGCAGCTCGACGGCTGGCTGGCCAACTCCGGCGTCTCCCAGCGCGGCCCGGTCACCACGGTCACTCGGCGTATCTGACCCCGTACGACAAACGGTCCAATTCGCTCGGGAACGGTCACAGCGGGCCGGCCGCTTCCGATGTAGTGGGCGGGGAGCCACCGCCCGAGGTGGCGCACAACTGTGCGGGGGGATGATTCGATGCTGCTCTCGCGGCGATTACTGACGCATGCCCGGATCACGGCGGTCGCTGTGGTGGCCGTCGTCCTGGCGGTGCTGGCGCCCGGCCTGGCCCATGCGGCGACGCCACCGGCCAATGACGACTTCGACCATCCGACGACCATCTCCGCCCTGCCGTACACCGTGCAGGAGGACACCAGCGGGGCCACCAAGGCGGCCGACGATCCGTATTGGTGCCAGAGCAGCGACGTGGTCGGCACGGTCTGGTTCCAGTACACCGCCACCGAGGACGGGCTGGTGCGCGCCACCTCGGCCGGCAGCGACCGCTCGATGATCCTCTCCGCCTTCACCGGCCTGCGCGGTGACCTGAGGGCGGTGGACAACTCCTGCGGCACCGGCGTCAACGCCAAGATGACGATACGGGTGACCGCCGGCACGACGTACTACTTCATGGTCGCCGGCTACGACGTCCCCGGCGGCGCGCTGTCCTTCGCGGTGGACCGGATTCCGCCTGCGGCCAACGACAACTTCGCGGACGCCCAGCCACTGGCCACGCTGCCGCAGACCCTGCAGCCGGACCTGTCGACCGCCTCCTACGAGGCCGACGAGCCGACCTCGACGGGCTGCTACGAGTCCCGGGCCGTGCCGTCGGTCTGGTACTCCTACCGCACGGACGGCCCGGCGACCTCGATCACCGCGAAGATCGAGGGGTACACGGCGGTGGTCTCCGTGTACAGCGGGGACTCGCTGCCGGAGCTCAAGCAGCTGGCCTGCACGTCGAACTACGGCCAGCCCACGGTGTTCCGCGCCAACCCCGGCGTGACCTACCACATCCGGGTCACCGGGGCGCCGTACGACGCCTACCCGCCGCTCAAGCTGACCGTGGCCGAGGCGCCGGCGCTGGATCCGCAGCTCAACATCTCGCCGTCCTTCCCGACGGTCTTCGACAACGTCAGCTTCTCCACCTCCTCGTGGAACTCGATCGACCAACCGCTGACCGCCGCGTGGGACTTCGGCGACGGCACGACCGCGCCGGCCGGCACCGCCTCCGTGTCCCACCACTACGCCGTCGACGGCGACTACACGGTCACCGTGCACGCCTCCTCCCCGGACGGCCGCACAGTCACCAAGACCACGACGGTCACGGTGAACACGCACGACGTGGGGATCACCAAGTTCGACGTGCCCAGCACGGCCCGCGACGGCCAGCAGAAGTCGATTACCGTGCACGTCGCCAACACGCGCTACCCGGAGCAGGCGACGGTCGTGCTGTACAAGAGCGGCGACCCGTACTGGGTCGAGGTCGGCCGGCTCACGCTGAACGTGCCCGCACGGGCCAAGGGCACCGTGGCGTTCCCCTTCGCCTACACGTTCACCTCCGATGACGCGGCGGTGGGCAAGGTGAGCTTCCGGGCCGTGGTCCAGCTGCCGTATCCGGAGCGGGACGCCCGGGCGGCCGACAACGAGGTGATCGCCATCGCCACCACCGTGAATCCGAAGACCGTGCGCCAGGCCAGCTGAAAGTCCAAGGGGGACAACGAGATGACGCTTTCCGTTCGACGCCTGTGCTTACCGGTCCTCGGCTTCGTGGCCGCCGTGACCGTGCTGCTGACACCCGGCGTGGCCAACGCCGCGACGCCGTCCAACGACGACTTCGACTCCGCGACCGCCGTCACCGCCCTGCCGTTCACCAGCGCGCAGGACAACACCCAGGCCACCACAGCCGCCGACGACCCGACCTCGTGCTACCCGTCGATCAGGGCGAGCGTCTGGTACGACTACACCCCGGCCGCCGATGGGATCGTGCTGGCGACCGTGGCCTCGTCGGGGAGCACGCCGCTGATCGCCGCGTACACTGGAACCCGCGGCGCGCTGACCCCGGTTCCGGGCGCCTGCACCAACTTCAACACCGGCTCGTCGGCCACCTTCCACGTCACGGCCGGCACGACCTATCACATCATGCTGCTGTTCCCCTACTACGGCACCCAGGTCTCCTTCGGCCTCGCCACGGTTGCGCCGTCGCCCAACGACGACTTCGCGGCGGCGACGGTGGCCGGTTTTCCCTCGGAGCAGAGCGGGGATCTGGCCAGGGCGTCGGCCGAGCCGGGGGAGCCGACCCCGAGCTGTGACGCCACCGCCGACCATTCCGTCTGGTACCGGTACACGCCCGACCGCACCCGTTCGGTGAGCGTGGAGAAGGTCGCCTACTACGTGTCGCCGGCGATCACCGTGTACCGGGGCGACCAGCTGGGCGATCTGTCCGAAGTGGACTGCGCGCCCTCGATGTCGGTGGCCAACTCGGTGTTCACGGCCACCGCCGGGCAGACCTACTACATCCGGCTGGGCGCCTCCGTGCTCAACACGACCCGGTTCGACGTGCGCATCTCGACCGCGCCCACACTGGCCCCCAAGGTCTACGCCTTTCCCGAACGCCCCTCGGTCTACAACGACGTCGAGTTCTCCACGTATGCCGGCGATCCCCTCGGCCGGCCGCTGGTCACCGGCGAGGTGAGCTTCGGCGACGGCACGTCCGCGCCCGTCACCGGCGACCCGATCCACCACCAGTACACAAAGGACGGTCAGTACCAGGTCGTGCTGACCGGGGCGACCGCCGACGGGCGCACCGGGACCGGCTCCCTGACGGTGCCGGTCGTCACCCACGACGTGTCCGTGTCCGACTTCGTCGTGCCGGCATCGGCCCGCGTCGACCAGACCAAGTCGATCAGCGTGTCGGTCGCCGACACCCGCTACGACGAGGACGTCTCGGTCGAGCTGTTCCGCCTGTCGGAGAACGGCTACTACCAGAGCGTCGGCGTACTCACCCAGCACGTGGTGGCCGGCGCCGGCCGCAAGGTCGTCTTCCCGTTCGCCTACACCTACACCGCCGCCGACGCCGCCGCCGGCAAGGTGAGCTTCCAGGCCAAGGCCACGTTGAAGACCGGCTACTACGACGACGCCCACCCGCAGGACAACACCATCACCGCCGTGACCGCCACCGTCCGCCCCAAGTCCTGATCCGCAGTCTCGGTACGTGAGTGGCTCATTTCGCTTCTGGTGCGAAATGAGCCACTCACGTGCCCCCTGAGCGCAAGTAAGCCACTCACGTGCCGGGGGGTGGGGCGGTGGTGGGTAGGATCGGCGAGAGGGTGTCGCTTCAGCTTGTGACCACGGGAGAATCCATGCCCAGCCTCTCCGAGCGCCTGGTCGATCTGGCCGGCAACGCGTTCCTGCGGACGGCGGAGGTGACGGTGGCGCAGCCGTGCGCGCCGGGATTCGTCCGCGTCGAACTGCGGGCCGAGGCGTTGCGGGGCGCGGAGTGGGCGCCGGGCATGAAAACGCAGATCCGGACCCAGCGGGGAACGCTGAAGCTGCGGGCCTACACCCCGATCCGGTGGGACGGCGACACGACGGAGCTGATCGCCTGCACGCACGCCGACGGTCCGGCGGCCGAGTGGTTCCGCACCGTGGCGGCCGGGGACATGTGCGATGTGTTCGGCCCCCGCAAATCCATCGACCTGCGCGGGATCGACCGGGCCGTGTTCGTCGGCGACGAGTCGAGCATCGCCCTGGCGATCGCCCTGAGCGGCGTCACCTCCCGGGTCGACCACGTCATCGAGGCAGCCGATCCTGATGCCGCCACGGCGGTGCTCGCCGCGCACGGGCTCGACCGGTCGAGCCGTGTGGTGGCCAAACCGGCCGATCCCCGCGCGCTGCTGGACCACGTGCGCGGTGTGACGCCGGACGAGCCGTTCGTCCTGGTCGTGACCGGGAATGCCAAGACGGTGCACGAGGTTCGCCGCGACACGAGGAACTGGTCGCTGCGACCCGTCGAGATCAAGGGCAAGGCCTACTGGGCCGAGGGCCGCACCGGCCTCGACTGAGCGCTACCGGGCCGGCAGGAGATCGGTGAGCAGCCGCGCCAGGATGTCGATGCCGTGTTCGGTCAGCACGGACTCGGGGTGGAACTGGGTGGAGGCGAAGCCGGGGGAGCGCAGGGCGTGGACCTCGCCGCTGGCCGGGTCGGCGGAGATCTCGACGCCGGGCACGGCGCCGACGGCGACGAAGGTGCTGTAGAAGCCGACCCGCTCGGGCCGGCCGAACAGCGAGATGGCGCGCTGCATGCCTTGGTACGGCTGGGGTTTGCGGATGAGCTCCAGGCCGAGCAGCGAGCACAGGACCTGGTGGCCGAGGCAGATGGCCAGCAGCGGAGTGCCGGATTCCAGGACGTCGCGGACGACGCCGCGCAGGGCGGCGATCTTGGGGCTGGTGTGCTCGCGCGGATCGCCGGGGCCGGGGCCGGCGATCACGAGGTCGTAGCCGGACAGCGCCGGCGCGCTGTCGTGGCCGACGATGGTGACGGCGAAACCCAGGGCCTGGAGGAGATGGGAGAGCATGGCGGTGAACGTGTCCTCGCCGTCGACGATCAGGACCCGCCGGCCGGTGAACGGCCCGGCGGTGAGTTCCCGCGGCTCCAGCCAGAACCGGGCCAGGCGGTCGTTGCGGGCGGCCAGGGCGGCGAGAACCTGGACGTCATCGGCGAAGGAGGAGCCGGCAGAGTCCGGTGTGGACAGACCGTGCAGGGCGGACAGGACGCCGGCGGCCTTGGCGTGGGTCTCGGCGATCTCGGCCGAGGGCACGGAATCACGCACGAGGGTGGCGCCGACGGAGACCTGGAGCGAGCCATCCATGCCGATCTCGGCGGTGCGGATGAGGATGGGAGCGTCCAAAGAGGACCCGTGCGGGCCGATGAGGGCCAGCACGCCGGCGTAGTAGCCGCGGCCGCGCTGCTCGTGGCGGGCGATCACCCGGCAGGCGTTCTCCAGCGGGCTGCCGGTCACGGTCGGGGCGAACATGGTCTCCCGCAACACCTCCCGAACGTCCACGGTGGTCTGTCCGGCCAGCAGGTACTCGGTGTGGGTGAGCCGGGACATCTCCTTCAGGTACGGCCCGAGCACCCGACCGCCCCGCGCGGCGACCCGGGCCATCATCTTCAACTCCTCGTCGACGACCATGTAGAGCTCGTCGGTCTCTTTGCCGTCGGCCAGAAAGGCCAGCAGCTCGGCCCGGTCGGCGACGCCGGAGGGATGGCGGTAGGTGCCGCTGATGGGGTTCATCATGGCGATGCCGTCCTCGACCGACACGTGCCGCTCGGGGGTGGCGCCGACGAAGGTGCGCTCACCGGTGTGCACGAGGAACGTCCAGTACGCGCCCCGCTCGGCCAGCAGCAGCCGCCGGAACACGGCCAGCCCGGTCGCCGCGCTGTAGTCGGGAATCGTCGCGGTGTAAGTGCGTTTGATGACGAAGTTGGCCCCGGCCCCCTGGCCGATCTCCTCGGCCAGCACCTTGCGCACGATCTCCCCGTAGGCCTCGTCGTCCACGTCGAAGCCGGCGTCGGCCAGCGTGAACGGCACGTCCTCGATGCGGGCCAGCACGTCGTCCAGCGGCACGGATTCCCGTTCCCGCACAAGCAATGCCAGCAGCGGGGCCCCGTCGTCGACGCACTCGAAGCCCCGCTCGGCGATCTGCCGGTACGGCACGATCGCCAGCACTTCGTTGTCGGACAAGGGAATATCGGTCAGGCGGTCGAGCTCGACGATGTCGCCGACGAGCACGTCGACGACGTCGGGGGAGCGGCGCAGCAGGGCGTGGGGCGTTGCGGCGGCGATGCGGTCCAGCAGCACGGTCGGGGTCCTTTCCAGCGAAAGGGCCGCCACAACCGAAGCGGGCAAACAAAAAGGCCGCCTCGGATGAGACGGCCGCGGGGTGCGCGCAGGAGGTGGGCCGTCTAGGAGACGGGCCACCAGTTCATGGTCTGACGCGCGGACACGCCGACACCGTACTACAGCCAGCCGCGCTTGCGGAAGGACCACCACAGCCCGACCGAGGCCACCGCGATCACCAGCGTGGACACCCAGAAGCCCCACTCGGTGTTGATGCCGGGATAGTTGACGTTCTGCCCGTAGAAACCGGTGATCAGCGTGGGCACCGCGATGACCGCGGCCCAGCTGGTCACCTGCTTCATGATCACGTTGAGCTGGTTGCTCTGCACGGTCAGCTCGGTCTCCCGCAGCGTCGCGGCCAGGTCCCGCAGCGCCTCGATGCGGCCGCTGGACTTGAGCACGTGGTCCTGCACGTCCGCGTAGTACGGCCGCATGGTGTTGTCCACCAGGTGCGAACCGTGCCTCTGCACGCCCTCCAGCACCTCCCGCATGGGCCCGGCGACCTTGCGCAGGCCCATCAGGGCGCGCCGCAGCCGGTACGAGCGGCGCTGCAACGGCTTGAGGTCGACGTGCTCGGCGAACAGCGCCTCCTCGATCTGCTCGATCTTCTCGTCGAGCTGCTGGACGGCGTCGATGTGGGTGTCCACGACGTAGTCGAGCAGCCCGTGCAGCAGGAAGCCGACGCCGCTCTTGGCCAGGTCGGCGTTGTTGTCCCAGCGGGCCACCACCTGGTCGATGTCGAAGCTGGGCTCCTTGCGCACGGTGACCAGGCAGGTCGGCGTGATGAACACCGAGATCTCGCTGGTGTTGAGCCGTTCGCTGTAGGGGTGCACGAAGGCGACATAGGCGGCCAGGAACAGGTGCGACTCGTAGTGGTCCAGCTTGGGCCGCTGGTGCTCGTGCACCGCGTCCTCCACGGCCAACCGGTGCAGCCCCAGCTCCTCGGTGATGGTGGCCAGGTCCGCTTCGTCCGGTTCGCACATGTCCAGCCACATCGCCACCCCCGGCTCGTCCAGGTGGTCGGAGATGTCCGCGGGGTTGAAGTCCTCGGAGACCAGGACGCCGTTACGGTAGAGCCGGGTGCGAGCCATGCCTGCCAGGCTACGGCCCGCCCTCCGCCGCTCAGCCGACACACGGGGAAAGGACCAGGCGCGTGCCCACAGAACCACTGCTGCCGACCACCGAACGCGCGCTGTTGCAGCGCGTGGCCACCGAGCAGGCCGCCAAGCGGGCGCCGTCACTGGCCGCGGCCGTGGTGCGCGACGGCGGCCTGGTCTGGAGCGGCGGCCGCGGCCGGGTCGACGGCCAGGCGCCCACCGTGGACACGCAATACCGCATCGGCTCCATCACCAAGACCTTCATCGCCGCGCTGGTGATGCGCCTGCGCGACGAGGGCAAGGTCGAGCTGAACGCCCCGTACGGCAAGTACGTGCCCGGCACCGCGTTCGCCGACGTGACCGTGGCTCAGCTGCTGGCCCACGCCGGCGGCCTGACCGCCGAGTCCCCGGGCCTGTGGTGGGAGCGCACGCCCGGCGTGGAGTGGACCGAGCTGTCCGACCGGGTCACCGAGGAGGAGCTCAAGCACCGCCCCGGCCGCAAGTTCCACTACACCAACCTCGGCTACGGCGCCCTCGGCGAGCTGGTGGCCCGGCTGCGCGGCATGAGCTGGATGGACGCCGTGCGCGCCGAGCTCCTCCAGCCGCTGGGCATGACCCGCACCACCCCGATGCCCGAGCGGCCGCACGCCGAGGGCTTCGCCGTACACCCGTGGGCCGACGTGCTGCTGCCCGAGCCGGCGCACGACGCGGTCGCCATGGCCCCGGCCGGCCAGCTGTGGTCCACGCTCACCGACCTGGGCCGTTGGGCCCGGTTCGTCGGCGGCGACACCGGCGGGGTGCTGCACCCCGACACCGTGGCCGAGATGCGGGAGCCGGCCGTCGTCGAGGACGGCGACCAGTGGACCAGCGGCTACGGCCTCGGGTTCCAGCTGGCCCGCAACCGCAACCGGCGGCTGGCCGGGCACACCGGCTCCATGCCCGGCTTCGTGGCCACCGTGTGGACCGACCCGGCGACCGGCACCGCCGGCATCGCGATGGCCAACTCCACCTCCGGCGTGGACGTGCCGGGCCTGTGCGCGGACCTGATCGACATCATCTCCACGCTGGAGCCGCGGCTGCCGGCCGAGTGGCGCCCGCTGGCCGAGGTGGACCAGGAGCTGCTGGCCATGACCGGCACCTGGTACTGGGGCCCGGCCCCGCGTTCGCTGCGGCTGCTGTCCGACCGGTGGATCAGCATCACGCCCATCGCCGCCGGCGGCCGCGGGTCGCGGTTCCGGCCGACCGGGCCGGACACCTGGATCGGCCTGGACGGCTACTACGACGGGGAGACGCTGCGGATCGTCCGCCGGGCCGACGGCTCGATCAGCCACCTCGACCTGGCCACGTTCATCTTCAGCCGGGAGCCCTACGACGTCACCGCCGAGATTCCCGGCGGAGTGGACCCGAACGGGTGGCGGGCGCTGTAAGCTCCCCGTCCGTCTGGTTTCGACCAATTAGGGGTGGAGAAACGTGTTCCTGTTGATCTGGGGTACCCGCAGATACGTGCAGCAGCTGCTGATGACCATGCTCGTCTGCAACAACTGCCACAACCCGGCGGCGCACGCGCTGCGGAAGTTCACCACCAAGTTCACGCTGTTCTTCATCCCGCTGTTCCCGGTCAGCAGCCGCTACCAGCTCCAGTGCACCTACTGCGGCTACGCCAGCGAGCTGGCCAAGGAGCAGGCCCAGGCCCTGGTCGAGCAGAACACCGCCGCCCAGCAGCCGGCCGCCCCCGACCACCAGCACCTCCCCCAAAACCAGGGCTGACGCTCTTCTTTCGCGCTTGGAAGGGGGCTTTCCTACACTCGGAGTGGAGGAAAGCCCCCTTCCAAGCGTCGAAGCGATGGTTCGGGTCAGGGCACGTACTTGGCGATGATCTTGGCCATGACCTGGTCGAGGTCCTTGAGCCGGCTGATGTCCGGCTTGACGTCGCCGCTGCTGCCGCTGCCGCGGGGCCGGTCGGCCTTGATGAGGCCGGCGATCATGCCGGGCTGGTTGATGTTGTCGGACGGCGACACGTAGACGTCGTACTCGCCGTAGGCCGGCTCGCCGGGCTTGGCCCCGCGCACGGTGTCGGTGAACGTCTTGGCCTGCTTGCCGGACACGGTCGTGGTCCGGATGTTGGAGTACAGCGACGGATCGGACCCGTAGCGCGCCGGCGCGTACACCGTGGCCACGTCGATGGTGATGGTCAGCGCGTGCGTCGGCTCCACGAAGAAGCAGTGCTGGCCCCACACCACGGGTGCGAAGGTGTCGCCGAACACCGCCTTGACCGCGTCCACGGCGATGGCGCAGCCGATCGACGGCTGGGTGTCGGTCTCCGGGAACCAGTCCGCGAACGAGGCCGGCAGCGTGAACGGTCGGTACGGCACGCAATTGCCGTCGTGCACGGAGAAGTCGAGGCATGCCCCGACTCCCACGCTGTCCGGGTCGTCGGGCCCGTAGAGCAGCGGCCGCTGCGGCTTGTCGCCGGACGGCGCCGGGCCGGCCAGCACCTTCTGGATCTTCACGGCCAGCGCCTTGGCCGAGTCGCAGTCCTTCATCTTCACGTCGACGACGGTGGTGTCGTTCAACTTCTCCGGCGAGCCCGAGGGGCCAAGACCCCATGACACGTCACAGAAGTTGCCACCGTCGAAGACGTTGGCGGTCTTGTCGCCGACCGGCTCGGGCTTGCGGTTCGCGCCGCTGAGCGGATCCGAGCCGTACTTCAGGTCAACCTGGCCGACCTTGTCCGAGACGTCCTTGCTGTCGGCCGGCCTGGCCAGGCAGCCGTCGAGCGGCGCGAGCGAGTCGCTGTGCTCCAGCTTGACCTTCTTCGGGTCGAGATCGCCCAGCGCCCTGGTCAGCAGCGAGCAGCCGTCCCAGTTGGCCAGCGGCCGCGACGCCGGCACGGTCACCGCGTCCGGGTTGCCCAGCTTGCCGATGACCGTGGCGGCGGCGGTCTTGGCCTGGGCGCAGGAGTTGGTCCTGGACTGGTAGCCGGCCCGGGACCGGACCTGCACGGCCATGCCGAAGCTGACCGGGATGTCGATCGTGCAGTCGGAGTGCCCGGCCGAGCTGTTGTCGTACCGGTAGGCCTTGGCGCCGGCGATGGTCAGCGGTGCCTCGATGTACGCGGCCCCGGAACTCCAGTCCGAGCCGGTGACGACCTCGACGCTGTCGTCCAGCAAGCGGTCCACCGTGAACGAGCACGAGTGCGGGGCCGTCGGCGTCGGCCGCGAGTTCGCCGGCAGGCCGGCCGCCGCCATGCCCGGGCCGTCCATCAATGCGCAGGCGTCCAGCTGCCGCATGGCCGTGAACACCGCGCCGCCGTCACGGTCCGGCGGCGGCTTCGCCGGACCGGGCTGCGCGCCCAGTTGCGGCGAGGCCTGCCCCGCTATGCCCCCGCAGCCGCCCAGCGCCAACACCGCCAGGACGGCGGCAATCCCCCTGCTCCAAGCCATGGTTCGGACCCTAACACCGGCGTTGTCCTATGTGGCCGGTTCCAGGAACTGGGCCACCAGATCGGGGACGACGTCGTCGGCGAAGGCCAGCGCCTGGCTGATGCCGGCGTCGGTCACGTGATAGCCGCCCCGCCCGGCGGCGGTGGTGGCGACCAGGGTGGCCAGACCGGCGCGGCGTTGGAAGTAGGAGGAATGCAGCCGCCAGCCGATGATGCCGTCACTGCGCAGCGCCACGGTTTCCCTGACCAGGGAGCCGGATCGCGTGATCAGGTAGCCGTGGGTGAGGGTGTGTCCGAGGCTGCGGTAGCGGTCGAAGCCGACCCAGACTGACAGTGGCGTCAGCACCAGGAACACGATCGTCACCCAGAACGGCAGGATGTCCAGCAGGGAGCCGATCCACGCGATCGCGGCCAGCGCCAGCACGGACAGGACGGCCCGGGTGAGCCGACGGCGCAGCGCCGCCCTCGGGTGCGCGGTCAGCGGCGCGGTGGTGGGGTCGGTGGGCTCGCGCAATGCCTTGGCCGCCACCAGATGCGCCTCGGCCAGCGGGGCGGCGGGCAGCAGCAGGCCGCCGGCGCGCTCGTCGCCGCGGCCGTGGCGCAGGCCGCTGACCACGGCGGTCGCCCGGCCGCCGTGCACCAGACGCAGCGGCAGCGTCTCCTTCACCTCGACGCCGCGCAGCCGGGCCTCCTCGATCGACACCGAGCGGGTGTTGAGCAGGCCGTGCCGGATGTGCAGGGTGCCGCTGCTGGGCTCCCGCGTCACCGTGAAGTTCCAGTAGGACAGGATGTAGCCGAGCACCGAGGCGATGGTGGCGATCACCAGCAGCGCCACCGCGATCGCCGGGATCAGCAGCCACAGCGAGGACGTGCCGACCAGGTCGACGACGGTGTGCAGGAGCTGGATGTCGTCCGGCCGCAGGTGCAGCTCGTTGGCGAAGTGCCAGAGCGCGCCGAAGGCCGCGGCGACCACGGCGATGCCGGACAGCGTGAACGGCGCGTACCAGGTCCAGCGGCGGTCCACCCGCACCAGCTCGGTCTCCGCGGGCGCGGGAGCCGGGCCGGCGGTGTCCACATCGGACTGTCCAACCGGGACGGCCGTGGTCTTGGTGAGCAGCAGGGTGCGCAGCCGCTCGGCCTCGTCCTTGGTGATGGCGTCCAGGATCAGCTCGTCGTCCTTGCCCTTGTCATGACGACCCGTGCCGATCTTCAACGCGCTCAGCCCGGCCAGCCGGTGCTGCCACTCCGAGGTGATGTCCACGGTCCGGATCCGGTCCCGCGGCACCGCCCGCGTCCGGCGGTTGAACAGACCCGAGCGCAGCTCGACCTGCGCGTCGGTGATGCGGTAGCGAGCCGTGGCCCAGTGCGTGATGCCCCGTGCGATCAGGAACGCCACGCCGAGCAGGCTCACCCAGCGCCACGGGGTGTTGGTGGTGGTGCCGGCGACGAACACGACGATCAGCGGCACCGCCGCGCCGACGATCTCCTTGAGCGGCTTGATGAGCACCATCCAGCCGTTGAGCCGCAACCACTCCGGCGGCTCGTTCAGCGGCGGCGCCGGCGCGACGTCCAGGGAGTGCTCGCTCACGTCGCATCACCCTTGCTGGCCGCGGTCGCGGTTGCCAGCTCGTCCACCAGCTGCCGGGCCACCTCCAGGTCCAGCCCGATGATGTGCAGCGGGCCGGCCGCCGACGCGGTCGTCACGGTGACCTTGGCCAGTCCGAACAGCTGCTCGAACGGCCCGCGCTCGGTGTCCACGGTCTGGATCCGGCTCAGCGGCGCGACCCGCCACTCCTGGTCGAACCAGCCGGACTGGGTGTAGACGGCGGTCGGCGTGACCTCCCAGCGGTGCACCCGGTAGCGCCAGCTCGGCATCACCGCCAGGTGCGCCACCGCGGCCACCGCCGTCACCACGATCACCGCCACCAGCCAGGGCCCCGGCGAGGTGCTGGGCAGGATCAGCCCCGCCACCTCGACCGCCAGCAGCACGATCCACCCCGGCAGCGCCCGCACCGTCCAGTAGGGAATCGCCTTCCGGCTGATCCGGTGCTGTGGCGCCCGCAGGCGCACGCCCGTCGTCTCACTCACGTCCACGAGCAAACCATGCACCACCGACAACCCGCTCACCCGGGACAGATGTCACGGGCGCCCGTGACGGATCCCTGGTCGGAGGCAGGTGCGCGAGGTCGCCTTCGCCACGTGGGAGTGAGCAGCTCGAACACTGTCACAATCAGTCATGGATCAATGACATGATGTCGTCGTGCAGCTCCGGTACAACTATCGGGTCTATCCGACGCTCGGCCAGCAGGGGGCGCTGGCACGTGCGTTCGGGTGCGCGCGGGTGGTGTTCAACGACGGGCTGCGGATCAGACAGGAAGCCCGCACCGAAGGCCTGCCTCACATTTCGGATGGCGAGTTGTCCAAGCGGGTCATCACCCACGCCAAGACCAGGCCGGAGCGGGCGTGGCTGGGTGAGGTGTCCGCAGTGGTGCTGCAACAGGCTCTGGCTGATCTGAACGCGGCCTACCACGACTTTTTCGCCTCGATCAGCGGCAATCGCGCAGGCCGCACGGTCGCGCCGCCGCGGTTCCGCTCGCGTGAGGACAACCGGCAGGCGATTCGCTTCACCCGCGACGCCCGGTTCGTGGTGCTGGACAACGGCAGTCTGCGGCTGCCGAAGATCGGCGACGTGCCGTGCTCGCGGTGCGAACGCCTCGACGGGCCCAAGCCGCTGTCGGTCCGGTCGTGGACGTGCCGGTGCGGCGCTGTCCACGACCGGGACGTCAATGCGGCTCGCAACGTGCTCGCGCGGGGACACCGGGAGAGTCGAAACGACCGTGGAGCGCAGGTAAGACCGGCATCCGTGCTGGCACCGCGCGGGGAAGCGGTAACCCACCCGGACACCGCAAGGCCGAAGGGGATCTTCGTCCGGTAGGGCGGAGTGGACGTCAAAAACGGCGCCGAAGGGGTCACATGTCGCACAGCACGGAGGCCGTCACCGTCGACGACGGGGACGCCGGCTACCACAAGGGGCTCAAGAGCCGTCAGGTGCAGATGATCGCCATGGGCGGCGCCATCGGCACGGGACTGTTCCTCGGCGCGAGCGGGCGGCTGGTCACGGCCGGCCCGTCGCTGGCCATCGTCTACGCCATCGCCGGCGTGTTCGCGTTCTTCGTGGTGCGGGCCATGGGCGAACTGGTCATGCACCGTCCCAGCTCCGGCTCGTTCGTGTCGTACTCGCGGGAGTTCCTGGGCGAGCGGTCGGCCTTCTTCGTGGGCTGGATGTACTTCCTGAACTGGGCGTGCAGCGGCGTGGCCGACGTGACCGCGGCGGCGAAGTACGTGCAGTTCTTCTGGCCCGACGTGCCGCAGTGGATTCCGGCCCTGGGCGCGCTGGTGCTCGTGCTGGCGGTGAACATGGTGTCGGTGACCCTGTTCGGGGAGCTGGAGTTCTGGTTCGCCGCGATCAAGGTGCTGGCCCTGGTCGGGTTCATGGTCACGGCGATCGTGGTGCTGGTCTCCCGAACTCCGGTCGACGGGCACGTGACCGGGCCGCAGCTGATCACCGACAACGGCGGCTTCTTCCCGCACGGCCTGCTGCCGGCGGTGCTGATCCTGCAAGGCGTGGTGTTCGCCTACGCGGCGATCGAGATGGTCGGCGTGGCCGCGGGCGAGACGGCCGAGCCGCGCAAGGTGATCCCCAAGGCGGTCAACTCGGTCGGCTGGCGCATCGCGATCTTCTACGTCGGCTCGGTGCTGCTGCTGGTGATGCTCATGCCGTCCAGCTCGTACGACAAGGACGTCAGCCCATTCGTCACCTTCCTGTCCTCGCTGGGCGTGCCCGGCGCGGCCGGCATCATGGACATCGTCGTGCTGACCGCGGCCCTGTCCAGCGTCAACTCGGGTCTGTACTCGACCGGCCGGATCCTGCGGTCGCTGTCCACGTCCGGCTCCGCGCCGAAGTTCCTGGGCGTGATGAGCCGCAGCGGCGTGCCGTACGGGGGCGTGCTGCTGACCGCCTGCGTGTACGTGCTGGGCGTGGTGCTCAACCTGGTGGTGCCGGGCGAGTCCTTCGAGATCGCGCTGAACTTCTCGGCGCTGGGCATCCTCAGCATGTGGTCGATGATCATGATCTGCAACCTGGCCCTGCAACGGAAGGCCCGGCGCGGGGAGCTCGAGCGGCCGGCCTACCGGCTGCCGTGGGCCCCGGCCACCAACTACCTGACGCTGGCCTTCCTGGTGCTGGTGCTGGCCCTGAGCTACTGGGACGTGCCGGCCGGCCGCATCATGATCTACGGCATCCCCGGCGTGGCGCTGCTGCTGGTGATCGGCTGGTTCGCCGTGCGCAAACGGGTCCGCGAGATCGCCGCGGCCACCAAACCCGGCCACCTACCCTGACGCCCCATCACGGCCTTCGCGCTTGGAAGGGGGCTTTCCTCCACTCCGAGTGTAGGAAAGCCCCCTTCCAAGCGGAAAAAGGGGGGTTATGGGGCGTCGGCGGTGGTGAGGGGGGTGGGGACCTCGGTGACCCAGCGGCCGCGGGACATCACGCCGACCACGTGCAGGCTCTCGTCCAGCACCACCAGGTCGGCCCGCTTGCCGACCTCCAGGGAGCCGACGAGGTCGCCGATGCCCAGCACCCGGGCCGGGGTGGTGGCCGCGGCGGCGGCGGCCCGCTCCAGGGCGATGCCGTTCACGAGGACTGCTCGGCGGAAGGCGGCGTCCATGGTCAGGGTGGAGCCGGCGATGGAGCCGTTGTCGGCCAGCCGGGCCACGCCGTCGGTCACCTGCACGGCCAGCTGGCCCAGTTCGTAGCGGCCGTCGCCGGCGCCGGCGGCGCTCATCGCGTCGGTGATCAGCGAGACGCGGTCGTGCCCTGCCGCCTGGAAGGCCAGTTCCACGGCGGCGTCGTGCAGATGGTGGCCGTCGTTGACCAGTTCGACGGCCACGGTCTCGGACTCCAGCATCGCGGCGATCGGCCCGGGCTCGCGGTGGTGCAGGCCGCGCATGGCGTTGAACAGGTGGGTGGCCACGGTGACGCCGGCGTCGATGGCCTCGCGGGCCTGCTCGTAGCTGGAATCGGTGTGCCCCAAGGCGGCGATCACGCCGTTGTCGGTCAGCTGCCGCACCGCGCGCAGGCCGCCGGTGAGCTCGGTCGCCAGCGTCACCATCTTCACGGCCCCGTGCCCGCGCTTGAGCAGCCGGGCCACGACCTGCTCCTCGGGTTCGCGCAGCAGCGCCGGATCGTGCGCGCCGCAGCGGGCCTTGCTGATGAACGGGCCCTCCAGGTGGATGCCGGCCAGCAGCCCGTCCTGCACCAGCCCGGACAGCCCTTCCACCGCGCGTTCCAGGTCGGGCAGCGCCATCGTCACGGTGCTGGCGATGGTGGTGGTGGTGCCGTGCGCGCGGTGGAAGTCGACGACGTGGCGCGCCTGGTCGAGGTCCACGCCGAAGGAGGCGCCGCCGCCGCCGTGCACGTGGGTGTCGACAAAGCCCGGCGCCACCACGTATCCGGTGAGGTCGACGACCTGGATGCCGGGGTGCGGGCCGCCGTTGGCGCCGGACCCCAGCTCGGTTATCCATTCGCCGTCGACGGCGAGGCGGCCGTCGTCGACGACTCCCCCCGGCAACACGAGCCGGGCGTGGCGCAGCAGGTACACGGTGCCTCCTGGACTAGGCGTCAGGGTCCGACTGCCGCCACGGCAGCTTGGCGGTATTGGTATAGACCTTATCGGACGCGACGGTCCGCACACGAGCACTATGTGCGACGGCGCGTCAGCCGGGACCGACCAGACGCAGCGTGGCCTCCCGGTGGCCGATCAACGCCGTGGACCGGGTCCGCTCCAGCGTCACCGCCCCGGCCAGGCCGATCTCCGGCCCGGTCAGCGCCCCGCACAGCCCGGTCACGGTGGCCCGGTCCCGGCAGGCCAGCTGCCAGTGCCGGCCCCGGCCCCACAGCGAGCGCAGCGGCGAGGGCGCGCCCCGGTTGTGCGCACGGGCCAACGTCGCGCCCACGTGCCACCGCCCGTCCGGCTCGTCCGTGCCCAAACGGACCACCACCGCGGCCAGCAGCTGCTCGGCGTCCACGTGCATCGGCGGCACCGAGCGCAGCGCGGTGTCCTCCTCGGCCAGGATCTCCCAGCTGCGGCTGGCGATCTCCCACGCGATCGGCACCTGCGGATGCACCGCCGCGCCCTCGGATTCGACGGCTTCGATGCGCAGCAGCGTGCGGGTCGGCACGTGCCGCATCCGGAACCACAGCCCGTCCGGGTGCGCGTTGAGCGGCCGCAGGCCGGGCAACCCCTGACGCCGCACCGGGTCCGGATGCACCAGGGCGGCCGAGGCGAGCAGGTGCGGAATGGGCGTGAGCACCACCAGCGCGTGCTGCTCGGGGGAGTAGGTGATGCGCCCGGCCACCGACCAGTCGAGTTGCCAGCGCGTCAACTGGTTCTCGCCGCCGGTGTCGGTGTTGCAGGCCAACAGGGCCAGCAGGGCCCGGAACCGCCGCTGCCCCGCGGAGCAGAAGTCGAGCCCGTGGCCCGCCAGGTCACCGACCGCGGTGCTGGCCCGACTCAACGGCTCACCGGTGTACGCGGACCGCCGGGCCGAGACGGACACCCACCCGGACAAGGCGCACCTCCCCTGGTACTTCTCACGACAAGTGGTGTGATCCGCCAGGGTCCGGAGCGGTGCGATGGGCGAGTGCCGGCGACAATGCACGGTGAATTCGGCCATTCAGGGTCAACTTTGCACCCGGAAAATTAGTGCCGCAACCCATCAGGACGAAGATCACTTCGTTGCCGGCGGCAGCGGCGGCACCTGCTCCGATCCGGTGACCACCGCGTTCGCGAGGTCGGCCAGCCGGAGGTTGCGCCGCCTGGCGTACTCGCGAAGTGCGCCGAATGCGCCGTCCACCGAGCTGCCGTGCCGTTCGGCCAGCACGCCTTTGGCTTGTTCGATCACTATTCGGCTGCTGAACGCGGTCTGCAGCTGCGCGGCCAGCGTTTGCGCCTGGGTCAGGTCGTCAAGTCTTCGCACGCCAGCGGCGGCGGCCAGGGCCATCGCCTCGACGATTCGGTTGTCCTGATCCGACAGCGTTCCGCGCTCGGCCCGCAGCACTGTCAAGGCCCCGATCGTGGTTTCTCGGACCCGTAACGGCACGGCGGCCAGCGAGCCGAAGCCAGATGCACGTGCTTCTGCAAGGAAACGGTTCCACCGGTTGTTTCGCTGCTCGGTGTCGGGCACCACGATCGCGGTGCCGGTGCGGTGGCACTCCATGCTCGGCCCGTCGCCGCGCAGCAGCGGCCACAATGGCGAGGCGGCGAGCCGATCGGGTCCGGAGTGCCCGATGTGGGCCTGGCCCCGATGATCGACGAGAACCGCGCCGACGGCGGGAACGAGCAACGTTTCCCGTGCTCGGGCGGCCAGGAATCGCGCGAACTCGGCATGGTCGAAGTTGTCGACGAGGGTATCGGCGATGCGGGCGAACGTTTCCGCCAGCCGCGCCGGGGAGATCGCGGTCATCGTTGAACCGTACCTGTGCCGCGCCGGGCTCCCGCAGGTTATCAGGCCAAATGGGTAGCGGTTGTTCCGGTCGGACCAGAGCACACTCTACCTTTCGGCGGCTGCCTACCCGATTATGCCGGTGAACGGGGCTCCGGCGGTACCCGATTGGACGCTGCGGTCTCCCTGTGCGGGGCAGTCTTTCGGTTTTATCCTTGGTCGGGGTCACGGCCGAGAATTCGACGTGGAGGACGGCATGAATTCAGTGGACCGGGTCGCCTGATGCGCGAGGGGGAACCGCGCAACTTCGTCCAGCCATGCCTGCTGCTGTTGCTCGACGAGCGGCCGGACCACGGCTACGAGCTCATCGAGCGGCTGCGCCTGTTGTGCGGCGTGGACAACGACGCCAGTGGCATCTACCGGGCGCTGCGCAACCTGGAGCGGGCCGGGCTGGTCTGTTCCAGCTGGACCACCGCCACCCCGGGGCCGGCCCGGCGGATGTACCACCTGACCGCCAACGGGGCCACGGTGCTGGCCGAGTCCGCCGCCGCGCTCACCCGCACCCGCGCGTCGATCGACGCCTTCCTGCACCGGTACGCCCGCCGCGCCGAGAACACCCGGGGCGCGGCGGTCTATCGGTTCCAGCGCTGAGAGTTCGTTGACAATAAACACCGAATGCCCTTGGCTTAGCCCGGTTGGCAGCCTGGCTGACGTCCGACGCCGGCACCTGTGTCCACTGTGGAGTCAATACCGGGTGACCGAACCGTGAGCGGATCGGTGCCGGCCGGTGACCGAACACGCACCGTGTGTGGTCCTCTTCCCCGGTTGGGTCAACAGTTTCTTAAGTTTCGGCGTGACCGGCCACACTAGACAGTCTCGGTGAGCTGGGTGTTCACCAAGATCGGCTGGTCGGCGGCAGTGGTTCGCCCGATGTGACGACAAGAGCACCCATTCGGGGCGGATACGATTTTCGGGCGCTGTCTTGTCTTGCGATCGGGGAGTCGTTCTGGTGTACGCCCGTAGTGTGATGACCGACACCTGCGCGCCGGTCGCGCCGGGAGCGGTCCCGCGCGTCCGCAGAGCCCCGGCGCGCCCGCTCGGCCTCACCCTCGCCGAGCTGGACCACATGCATGTGGCCGACCGGCTGGACTTTCTGCGCGACGTGCAGGCCGACTGGGTCGTGCGACTGGGCGTTGACCCAGCTCGGTGGCGCAATATCGAAGGTGTGCTCGAATTCTTCCGGGACGGCGAGCTGGCCCGCCCGGGCAGTTGGATGTCCATTGTGGACGCGTCCATTCTGGAGGGTCTGGAGCGCGGCACGGCCATCGCGCTCGGCCTGTCCGAGGACACCTACGGCAATCCCGGGTCGGCCGAATGGGCCAGCTACTTACGCCGCCTCGGCGACGGCGAGCTGGACCGGCGCAGCGTGCACGACGCGGCGTGGAGCCGGGCCGAGCAGGCCGCCACCGAGCACGGCGTGGCCCTGGCCCGCACGCTCGGCGTCGCCCCCTCCGCCGCCGAGTGGCGGTTCTACCAGTTCTCCCAGGTGTACCGCTGGGCCATGCGCAACGAGCCGACCGCGCTGCTGGCCTTGGCCGGCCCGGTGGTCAATCCGCGCATCCGCGAGCTGCGCGTGCCGTTCCTGACCTGGTTCACCGACGTCTCCACGCCCGTGCCGGCCTACCGCGGCTGCGCCTTCGCGTGGGCGCTGTCCCGGCTCAACCCCGTCGGCGGCGCCTTCTCCGCGCTGGGGCTGCTGCTGGCCTACCTGCCCAACCTGTTCGACGACTTCCTCGTCGACACCGGGCGACGAGAGCGCTGACAGCGCCGCACCGATGGCCGGCAGCAGCCTGTCGGTCGCCTGACAGCGGGCGCTGCCAGCTTGTCCGCCATGGACACCGAAATCCTCATCGTCGGGGCCGGCCCGACCGGCCTCACCCTCGCCGTCGAACTCGCCCGCCGCGGGGTGGCGCACCGCATCGTGGACCACGACCCCGGCGACTTCGCCGGCTCCCGCGGCAAGGGCATCCAGCCCCGCACCCTCGAGGTGTTCGCCGACCTCGGCGTGATCGACGCCGCGTTGGCCCACGGCGGGCCGTATCCGCCGATGCGGGCGTACCAGGACGGGCAGGTCGTGTGGGAGCGGGTGATGGGCCCGACCGTCGAGCCGCGACCCGATGTGCCGTACCCGAATCCGTTGATGCTGCCGCAGTGGCGGACCGCCGCGATCCTGCGGGACCGGCTCACCGAACTCGGCGGCCACGTCGAGACCGGCGTGGAGTTCCAGGGCTTCACCCAGGACGACGAGGGCGTCACCGCCGTGCTCGACGGCCGGCCGGTGCGGGCCCGCTATCTCGTCGGGGCCGACGGCGGTCGCAGCGGCGTGCGCAAGGCCGCCGGCGTCGATTTCATTGGTGAGACCTTTGAGCAGCACCGGCTCCAGATCGCCGACGTGAAGATCGACGGCCTCGATCGGGACCACTGGCACATCTGGACCACCGCCGAGGGGCCGGTGCTGGCGCTGTGCCCGATGGCCGGCACCGACACCTTCCAGCTCACCACCACCCGCTACGACGAGACCGACCTGACCTCGCTGGTTCGTTCGGTCACCGGGCACACGCTCACCGACGTCGGGTGGTTAAGCCGGTGGCGGGCCAACGTGCGGATGGTCGACCGCTACCGCATCGGCCGCGTGTTCCTGGCCGGCGACGCCGCCCACGTGCACACTCCCGCCGGCGGGCAGGGGCTCAACACCGGCGTGCAGGACGCGTACAACCTCGGCTGGAAGCTGGCTTCCGGCTCCGAGGAGCTGCTCGACAGCTACGAGGACGAGCGCCTGCCCATCGCCGCCGAGGTGCTCGGCATCAGCAACAAGCTGTTCGACCGGGGCATCGCCCGCAGCGGGGACGCCATGGACCGCAGCGATCCCGTGCTGCGGCAACTCGGTCTGCACTACCGCGACAGCAAGCTCTCCGTCGACACCCGGCCGTCCCCCGGCGCCCTGCGCGCCGGCGACCGCGCCCCCGACGGCCTCGCCGGTGCCCTCCGCATCCACGATGCCCTGCGCGGCCCCCACTTCACGGTGTTGACCTTCGGCGACGCCTCGTACCCCGGCGGCATCGCCGTCACCGACGCCCCCGCCTACGACATCGACCACGGCTACGCCGTCGTCCGCCCCGACGGCTACCTCGGCCTGATCGCCACCGACCCGGCGGATGTCCGCCAGTACCTGGACCGCTGGTAGCCCTCAGCCCCTCAGCTCGGCCGCCCTTGCCCGCAGCGCCGCCGCCTGCTCCGGCTCACCGCCCTCCTCGAACCACGCCGCCTGGGCCTCCAGCACCACGGCCCGGGCCGGCGCGTCCTTGGTGCGCATGGCCAACTCGACGGCGAGTTCGTGCTGGCGGCCGGCTTCCTCCCGGTCGCCGAGGGCGGTGAGGGTGAGGGCGTAGTTCATCCGCAGCAGCGCCAGGAACTGATCGGGGGCGTTGGCATGGTCGATGGCCAGGGCGGCACGGTGCCAGGACAGTGCCTCGGGGAGCCGGCCTTCGAGACGGGCGAGCTCGGCCAGGGCGTTGCGGATCCGGGTCAGGGACACGGGATCGTCGGCGGGGGTGGACTGCTCGGCCCGCTCCAGCAGGCGGCGAGCGCCGGCGGTGTCGCCGGTGCGGGCCTGGAGCTGGGCCGACTGGACCTGGAGCAGCGTGGGCACGTGCACGCCCATGCCCAGCGCCTCGGTGATGGCGGCGAGGGCGGCCTCGTTGTCGCTCCGGCTGGCCTGGGAGATGGACAGGAAGGTCAGCGCGTAGGTGAGCCCGACCTGGTCGCCGAGCGCACGGAAACTCGTCACGGCGGCGGCGAAGTGGCGCTCGGCGCGGGGGATGCCGCCGTCGCTGAGCTCGGAGGCGACGTACCCGTGCAGCAGCTCGCCGGCGGCCCGCCGCCACGGGTCGTCGGACGCGGTCAGCCGGTCGGCGATGCCGCCGATGCGCCGACTGTTGCTGCCGCTGCGCACGACGACCAGGGCCAGCGTGGCCGGGCCGTCCTCCAGGGCCAGCCGGTCCAGCAGCTCCTCGGTGGGCCGGCGCAGCAGCCGGGCCTCGTCGGTGTCGACGGTTTCGGCCCAGTGCAAGGGATCCTGTAGCTGCGCCAACACCAGCCACAGCCAGAGCCGGGCGGTGAACATGCGCGGGGACATCGCCTGGTCCAGGTTGGCCCGCTCGGCGGTGAGCCGGGTCAGCCAGGCCGCCTGCTCGGGGCCGCGCAGCAGCGGCTCGGCCCGCTCCACCAGCTCGGTGTAGTACTCGGCGTGGCGTCGCCGGATCTCGCCGGCATTGTCCAGTTTGGACGAAGCGTATTCGCGGATCGTCTCCAGCAGGCGGTAACGCTCGTCGGCCGCCACCACCAGCGACTTGTCCACAAGGGACGTCAGCTGGTCCAGGGTGCCCTCGGTGACCTGCTCGACGGCCTGAAGGTCGGCCCCGCCGGCGAACGCCGACAGTCGGCTCAGCAGCGTCCGCTCGGCCTCGTCGAGCAGGTCCCAGCTCCAGTCGATCACTGCCCGCAGCGTGCGGTGTCGCTGAGGAGCGGCGCGGGTTCCCTTGTCCAGCAGGCCGATCCGGTCGCCGAGACGCTCGGTGAGCTGGGCCGGCGTGAGCGACCGCATCCGGGCCGCGGCCAGTTCGATGGCCAGCGGCAAGCCGTCCAACGCCTGGCAGACGTCCACAATGGACTCGGTCGGCCGGAAGCCGGGGCTGACCGCGCGGGCCCGGTCGGTGAACAGGGCGACGGCCTGGTTGTCGGGCAACGGTCGCAGCGGGCACAGGGTCTCGCCGGTGACGCTCAGCGGCTCCCGGCTGGTGGCGAGGACCTTCAGCCGGGGGCACCGGACCAGCAGGTCGGTCGCGAAGTCGGCGGCCGCGTCGATCACGTGCTCACAGTTGTCCAGCACCAGCAGGGAATTCCGCGTCGCCAGGTAGTCGCTCGGATGGTCGGCGGTGGCCAGCGCCTCCCGGGTGGCCGCCGTTATGTCCACTGTGGACGCCAGGTCGACCAGCCATACGCCGTCGGGGAAATCCGGTAGCAGCCGCTGCGCCGTCTCGACCGCCAGCCGCGTCTTGCCCGCGCCGCCGGTGCCGGTCAGCGTCACCAGCCGGGCCCCGGCCAGCGCTCGCGTCACCTGCTCCATCTCCAGGTCCCGGCCGACGAAGCTGGTCAGCCGGGCCGGCAGGTTGCTGAGGGTCGACGGCGTGCGCAGGGCCGCCAGGTGCGCCTCCCGCAACGCCGGACCCGGATCCACGCCCAGCTGATCGGCCAGCAGCTTGCGCACCCGGTCGTACGCCGCGAGCGCGTCGGCCGGCCGGCCTTGGGCCGTCAGGGCTCGGATCAGCCGAGCGTGCAGGCCTTCGCGTAGCGGCTGCGACGCCGCCAGCTCCTCGATCTCCGCGATCACGTCCCGCCCGGCGGCGATGTCCTCGTCGATCCGCGCCTCGATCGCCGTCGCTCGCAACTCCTCCAGCCGGGCGATCGGCGCGCGGACGAACTCCGCGTCACCGGCGTCGGCGTAGGGACTGCCCCGCCACAGCGCCAGCGCCTCCCCGGGCCGGCCCTCGGCCACGGCCCGCTCGAACTCGACGGCGTCCACCACCGTCGGCGGGACCTCCAGCCGGTAGCCGGTCGGGTGCGAGCCGACGGCCTCCCGCCCGATGGCCCGACGCAGCCGTGCCACCAGCGACTGGAGCGCCGCCCCCGGTTCCGCCGGCGCGGACTCCGGCCACAGGTCGGCGATCAGCCGGTCGGTCGTGACGATCCGCCCCGCGTCCACCGCCAGCCGCACCAGCAGCAGCCGCAGCATCGCCCCGCCGACCTCGACCCGCTCCCCGCCCCGCTGAACCTCCAGCTCCCCCAACACCCCCACCCACACCACGCACCCCCGCGAGTCCCGCTCTCCGACATACCGAATGTAGGTTTCGTGCAGACCCTGGACCGGGTCCAAGTTCTGCCGGAAACCTACATTCGGTGTGTCGCCCGGTGGTGACTCAGCCTGGGTGACTCGCGGGGGTGAGACTGGCGGCTTCGGCGCGCATGCCCAGGACGATGGTGGCCACGGAGTCGGCGAACGTCTCGGCGCTGCTGGGGTGGCCGTCGGGGAACCACGGCTCGGCGTCGGCCGGCGGGGTTCCGGCCGGCGCGGTCTGCTCCTGGAGCACGTAGCCGGTCACGTAGCTGGAGATGATGTCGCCCCAGCGGGCGGCGACGGGCACGGGAATGCCCTGGCTGGTGTACCGCTCCAGGGCGCGGGCCAGCTGCTCGACCCCGGACCGGTTGACGGTCACGTGCGCGGCGACCAGCCGGGCCCCGTCGCGGTGGGCGAGCATGGCGTCGCGCAGGCGGTGCGCGTATTCGACCAGGTCATCGGCCCAGTCCCCGCCCTCGCGGCCGTCATCGGCGAACACCGGCCGCAGCACCAGTTCGGTCACCGCGGCCAGCAGCTCCTGCTTGCTCTTGACGTGCCAGTACAGGGCGCCGCGCTGCACGCCGAGCCGGTCGGTCAGCGCCCGCGTGGTGAAGCCGTCCAGCCCCACCTCGTCCAGCAGCTCCAGCGCGGCCTCGACCACCTGTTCCCGTCGCAGCGGCATGCGCGTCCCCTTCCCGCCTCTTGACGAGAGCAGTCTACCCACCGTAGCTTGAGCAGCGCTCAATTGAGCGCCGCTCAAGACGATCGAGGGGGAGTGGACGATGCGAGTGCTGTGCACGGCTGTGCCCGGAGCCGGGCTGTTCCTGCCGACGGTGCCGCTGGCCTGGGCCTTGCGGGCCGCCGGCCACGAGGTGCTGCTGCTCAACAACGGCGCCGGGGCCCGCGCGGCCGCCGGGGCCGGACTGCCGGTGGTGGACCCGCTGCCGGAGCGCGACCTGTGGGCCGAGTTCATGGCCGCGGTCGCCGGGATGATGAAGGAGGGCAACGCCAAGGCCGAGCGGGGCGGCTTCGGCTGGTTCGCCGAGCAGATGATCGACGGCATGCTGCCGGTGGCCCGGGCCTTCCGGCCGGATCTGGTGATCACCACCGTCGAGCAGGGCGCGGGCCGGCTGATCGCCGCCGACCTGGGCGTGCCGCTGGTCGAGCAGGGTATCCGGCTGGGCTGGGCCGGCCTGGACGAGCACGCGGCGCAGTCGCGCCAGGACATCGCCGACTACCTCGAGCCGACCAGGGGGCGGCTCGGGCTGGTCGAGGCCCCGGTCACCCCGGTGGCCACCGTCGACGTCCGCCCGCCGAGCATGGGCGGCGTCGCCACCGACACCCAGTTCCTCATGCGGTACGTCCCGTACAACGAGTCCCGGGTGATCCCGGGCTGGGTGACGCTGCCGCCGAGCCGGCCCCGGGTCTGCGTCACCCTCGGCAGCGTGCTGCCGGCGCTGGGCGGCGTCTTCGCGCTGCGGGCCATCCTGGCCAGCCTGTCCACAATGGACGTCGAGGTGCTGTTGGCCCTTGGCGACATCGACGTCGCGCAACTGGGGGAGATCCCGGCCAACGTGCGGCCGCTGGGCTGGATGCCGCTGGGCGCTCTGATGCCCACCTGCGACGCGATCGTGCACCACGGCGGCTCGGCCACCGTGATGACCCCGCTGGCCTACGGCGTTCCGCAGGTGTCCCTGCCCAAGTTCGCCGACCAGCCGCTCAACGCCAAGCTCATGGCCGACCGCGGCGTCGGCCTCACCGTGGACGAGCCCGACCAGGTCGCCGACGCGCTGGCCGAGGTGTTGGGGCAGCTCAAGTTCCAGGAGACCGCCACCGAGGTGCGGGACGAGATCGCCTGGCAGCCCAGCCCGGCCGAGGTGGCGCACCGGCTGGCGAGACTGGTGTAGTCCACGGCCGGGTCGTGCCACACTCGACGGTGTGGGGGAGAACACACTCGAGTCGGCCGACGCGTGGCGGCTGGCCTCGGCGCTGGTGGAACTGGTCGAAACGGCCAAGGACCGCATACGCGCCGAGGGCCGGTCCACGCTCGTCGCCAAGATCAGCGCACACGTCGGCTGCCCGCTGGCCGAGATCCTGACCGTCGGCATGGAAGCCGGCTCCTGGGAACACGTCAACCTGCAACGCGGCATCGACGCCTACCTGGCCGAGCACAGTCCCGACGCCGAGTGGTTCGGGATGGCCGGCCCGGGGCGCGGGCACCAGGACGTCATCGAGATGCTGGCCGCCGCCGAGCGGATGGGCACTTATCAACTCGGCGCGGTCGACTACACCACTGTGGCCATCGGTCCGGACGCCGTCACCGAGGCGGTGCAACTGGGCCTGGTGGCCACGGTCGCCCCGGACGGCTCGCCCGTGGTGTTGTCGCTGCGGGGGCCGAGCGAACGGCACCCGATGCCCAACTGCTCGATGCAGATCCTTGCCGCGCAACGGGAATCGGCCACCGCCGTGCGGGACCGGGTGGACGTGTTGATGCGACAACACAACGCCTTCCGCGGCGCGGTGCTGCAACTGGACATGAACGAGCACCGCGGCAACGAGCTGCTGTCCTTCCTGGTGCGTCCGGAGCTGACCGCCGATCAGGTCGTGCTGCCCGACGGTGTGCTGGAGACCGTGGAACGGCACGTGGTCCGCAGCCGCGAGCACAACGAGCGGCTGATCGCGCACGGCCAGCACCTCAAACGCGGCTTGCTGCTGTACGGGCCGCCCGGCACCGGCAAGACCCACACCGTGCGCTATCTGCTGTCGCGGCTGACCGACGCCACCGTGGTCGTGCTGTCCGGCCGGGCCCTGCGGCTGCTGCCGGCCGCCGCGGCCATGGTTCGCCGGCAGCAGCCGTCGGTGCTGGTGATCGAGGACGTCGACCTGATCGCCCAGGACCGCTCCCTCGGGCCGGCCGGCAGCGGCCCGCTGCTGTTCGAGCTGCTCAACCGGATCGACGGGGTCGACGCCGACGCCGACGTCACCTTCGTGCTCACCACCAACCGCGTCGACGTGCTGGAGCAGGCCCTGGCCGACCGGCCCGGCCGCATCGACCTGGCCGTGCAGATCCCCAAGCCCGGGCCTGGCGAACGTTTGCGGCTGCTGCGTCTCTACGCCGCCGGCGTCGAGTTGGACCTGCCCGACCCGACCGCGCTGGTCGAGGCCCTGGACGGCGTCACCGCGTCGTTCGTACGCGAACTGATCCGGCGGGCCGTGCTCGACCAGATCCACAACGATCGCATCGTGCTGACCGAGGCCGTGCTGCGCTCCACCCTGGACGAGCTGGCCTCGCAGCGAAACGAACTCACCAGCCGCATCCTCGGCCGGGCCTGATCGGGCTACGCTGACGCCGTGACCGGCTACTACACGCTGCGCGAGACCGAGAAGGCCGTCGGCGAACGCCTCGGCGGCCTGGAGATCGACGTCGAGGCCATGATGGCGCTGTCCAACCTGCACCGGACGGCACTGGTGGTGCGCAACCACTTCGAGCAGTCCGTGCTGCGCGACGTGGACCTGTCGTGGACCGGTTTTGTGGTGCTGTGGGTGGTGTGGATCTGGGGCGACATCGAGACCCGCCACGTCGCCGAGGAGAGCGGCATCTCCAAGGGCACCCTCACCGGCGTCGCCCGCACCCTGGCCAACCGGGGGCTGCTGACCCGCACCACGCCCGCCGACGACCGGCGGCTGAGCGTGTTGTCCCTGACCGACAAGGGCAAGGCGCTGATGACCGAGCTGTTCCCCCGGTTCAACGCCGAGGAGGTCTACAGCCTGGAAGGCCTGTCCCCGCGCCGCGTCGCCGAGCTGACCCGCGTGCTGCGGCACATGCTCAACCACTTCGAGCAGACCTCGACCGCCCGGCAGGCCGAGGTGCGCCAGGAGGTCCAGGCCAGCCCCCTGCCCAACCTCGCCACCGGCTGAGCCCGCCCGCCCCCCGACCCACCCTCGGTAGCCGTTTCCGTGATTGGAAGGGGGCCTTCCTCCACTCCGAGTGGAGGAAGGCCCCCTTCCTGCACTTGAGGGTCACGTTGCGTCAGCGGCGGGGCGGGCGGATGCCGCGAAACTCCCAGTCGCCGCCGAGCGCCGTCGACAGCACCTCCTCGGACTCCGTCGGCTGCGCGCCCACGTCGGCGCGGATCGCGACCGGCCCGGTGACGATGTGGTTGCGCAGCACGCCGAGGCCCTCGACCTCCACCTCCACCACGTCTCCCGGCTGCACGGGCCGGGAGTTGGCCGGCGTGCCCGACAGCAGCACGTCGCCGGGGAACAGGGTGATGGTCCGCGCGATGTCGGCGACGAGGTAGTGCATGTCCCACTCCATCTCGTCGGTGCTGCCGCGCTGCGCTACCTCGCCGTTGACCCGGGTGGTGAGCGTCTTGCCGCGGAAGTCCCAGTCGGTCACGAGCCCGGGACCCAAGGGGCACAACGTGTCCGAGCCCTTGACCCGCAGCATCGACCCGGCGTCGGTGTCGCGGAAGTCGTGCAGGCCGTAGTCGTTGGCCACGGTGTAGCCGCGGATGTGGTCGCCCGCTTCAGCCGGCGCGATGTTGCGACAGGTGCGGCCGATGACGATGGCGACCTCGCCCTCGTAGTTCAGCCACTGGCAGCCCTCGGGCCGCACGACCGCCCCGTCGTGTCCGTTCAGGGCCGAGGTCGGCTTGTGGAAGTAGGTCGGCGCGGCCGGCAGCCTGGTCTGGAACTCCTCGACCCGGCTGCGGTGGTTGAGGTGCACCGCGATGATCTTGGACGGTTGACACGGCGGCAGGTGTACCGCCGCGTTCACCTCGACGGCCCGTCCGTCCGGGGCGACCAGCCGATCGTCCACCCGGGTCACCTCGACCACGGCGCCGTCGAGCAGGATCCTGCGGTACTCGGTCACGTCCATCCCTTCGCCGGCCGGTCGAACCAGATGTGCACCTGGCCGGTCCCGATCGCGTTCTCGTACTCGCTGAACAGCCGCCCCGGCGCCCGCCAGGCCCGCTCGCCCAGCGCGCCGGCCATGATCAGGTAGTGGCCGAAACCGGCCTCGGGCTTGAACACCGCGAACTCGGCCATGGTGTCCAGCACGCTGGCGTGGTCGCCGTTGCGCAACCAGTCGACGCGCACCAAGTCCGCCTTGGCGGCCTCCGGCGTGCGGATGTGCTCGATGCCGCTGGCCTCGTGCTGCCGAAGTTCGCGCAACGGCCAGAACCGATGGCTGAGCGCGCCCGAGGCGATCAGCAGCACCTTCCGGTCGCTGTCGGCGATGCCGGCCGCCAGCGCCCGGCCCAGCCGCAGGTTGTCCTCGACGTCGGCGGTCTGGCAGACGCCGATGGACACCCAGCGCTTGTCCGGCACGCCCAGATAGCGCCACAGGTTCACGGTGGCGTAGTAGATCGGCAGGTACTGGTCGTCGATCGGGGTGATCCACGTGCCCTGCTTCTCGCCGTGCGCCGCGATCGCGTGCGCCAGCTCCGGGTCGCCCGGGAAGTCGTAGGGGATGCGGCACATCCCGCGCGGCAGCTCCTCGGACGTGAACAGCCCGGCCCGGCGGTTCTGGGCCGTGACAACGAATTCCACGGTGGTGGCCCAGTGCGAGTCGAGCACCACCACCGTGTCGTAGTCCAGCCGCTCGAACACCTCGGCGCGCAGCCGCTCCAGGCCGGCGACCAGGGTGGTGTCCTTGCCCTCGTTGAGCTCCCGGCGCTCGTGCGCCGGAAGCATGATCGTCGGCACGTGGGAGAGCAGACCGGCCCCGACGACTTCACCCATGCTGCCACCCCGTGACTGTGTTGCTTGTGTCGCAATGGAAACCGAAGAGCCGGCGGCCCGCGTCGGCTGATCGTAGACGCTGCCGGGCCGACGGGTCGACCGCCGGCCGCAACCCCTGGTCGGCCGGCCCGTCTCCTGTTATCGTTTGTATCCAAACGGTACCGACGTGACGTGGCCGGGTCAACGCCTTGTTGGCCGCTGGGGCCGGCGCTATGGTTCGCAGTCAAACGAGGGAGGGTGGGCGATGGCAGCGCAGACCGACCGCGTGGTGGCCGAACTGACCGCCAAGGGAGTCGACGTGGTCCGCGTCGTCTTCCCCGACCTGATGGGCACCGAGCGCTCCAAGGAGCTGCTGGTCGAGCAGCTGCCCGCCGCCGTCGGCCGGGGCGTCGCGTTCTGCCGGGCCGTCTACCACACCAGCCCGCTCGGCGACACCGTGCCGGTGCCCGGCGGCCTGGACGCCGGCCTGCCCGACATCGACCTCGTGCCCGATCTGGACACCCTGGCCGTGGTGCCGTGGGAGCCGGGCGTGGCGACCTGCATCGGCGACCAGCGCGGCGGCGGCGAGTCGCCGCGAGCCGTGCTCCGGCGTGTCGTCGACGGCCTGGCCGAGGCCGGGCAGGTGCCGGTGGTCGGCCCGGAGCTGGAGTACTACCTGTGCGTGCCGGACGGGGCCGGGTTCACGCCGTACTCGCCCGAACCCGGCAACGTCTACGTCAGCGGCACCCGCGGCGACCCCGGCCTGCACCTGATCCGCACCATTCGGCAGCTGCGCGACTTCGGGCTCGGCGTGCTCGGCGGCAACCACGAGTACTTCCCGGGCCAGTTCGAAATCAACCTCGGGCACTCCGAGGCGGTCGACGCCGCCGATCGGGCGTTCCGCTTCAAGGCCGCGGTCAAGGACCTGGCCCGCCGCGACGGCCAGCTCGCCACCTTCATGGCCAAGCCGTTCAACGACCACGGCGCGTCCGGCTTCCACGTCCACGTGTCGCTGGTCGACGCCGCCGGCGCGAACCTCGGCGCCGACGAGTCGAGCCCGCACGGCATCAGCCCGCTGCTGCGGCACGCCTTGGCCGGCGTGCTCCGGCACGCGCCGGCCCTGACCGCCCTGACCAACCCGACCGTCAACTCCTACAAGCGTTTCGGCCCCGACACGCTCGCGCCGTGGCTGATCGACTGGGGTCTGGACAACCGCAGCGCGATGGTCCGCGTGCCGCCCGACCGCGGCGCCGGCGCCCGCATCGAGGTGCGGCTGCCCGACGCCTCGGCCAATCCCTATCTCGTCAACGCCGGCGTGCTGGCCGCCATGCGCCTGGGCATCGAGGACGGGCTGGAGCCGCCCGAGCCGTTGGAGGGCTACGGCTACGACGCCGCGCGCGCCGCCGTGCTGCCGATGTCGCTGACCGCCGCGCTGGACGCCCTCGACGCCGACGCCGAGCTGCAGTCGTTGCTGGGCAAGGAGTTCGTGACCTCGTACAGCGTGCTCAAGCGGGCCGAGATCGCCCGGTTCGAGCAGTGGGTGACCGATTGGGAGTTCCGCGAGTATGCCTACCACATCTGAGCAGTTGCGGCCGTGGCTGGAGCGGGTGCTGGCCAACCACGAGTCGTGGGCCGCCGAGTTCGGCTCCTTCGCCCAGCACGACTCGCTGGTGGTCAAGGACGGCGACGTGCTCGCCGCGCTCGACGAGCTGGCCGTGCGGCTGCGCGACAACTACCCGTTCTTCCATCCCCGCTACGCCGGGCAGATGCTCAAGCCGCCGCATCCGGTGGCCATCGCCGGCTACGCCGCCGCGATGCTCATCAACCCCAACAACCACGCCCTGGACGGCGGTCCGGCCACCGCTAAACTGGAACGGGAGGTCGTCCGGCAGCTGGCCGACATGTTCGGCTACGGCGAGCACCTCGGGCACCTGACCTCCAGCGGCACCATCGCCAATCTCGAAGCCCTCTATGTGGCAAGGGAAATCCACCCCTCGCGCGGGATCGCCTACAGCGCGGAGAGCCACTACACGCATGCCCGGATGTGCAAGCTGATCGGCGTCACCGGCCACCCCGTTCCGGTCGACGGCACCGGCAAGATGGACCTTGATGCCCTGGAGTCCTTGCTGCGCACCGGAAAGGTCGGCACCGTCGTCGTCACCGCCGGCACCACCGGGCTCGGCGTCGTCGAGCCCGTGCACGAGGTCGTCGCCCTGCGTTCCCGTTACGACTTCCGCATCCACATCGACGCCGCCTATGGCGGGTTCTTCAGTCTCATCGCCGGCACCGAGGGCATCGATCCCTTGCCGTGGCAGGCGATCCGGCAATGTGACTCCATTGTGGTCGATCCGCACAAGCATGGCCTTCAGCCCTACGGCTGCGGGGCCGTCCTGTTCGCCGATCCCTCCGTCGGCCGCTTCTACGTGCACGATTCGCCGTACACCTACTTCACTTCCGACGAGCTGCACCTCGGCGAGATCAGCCTGGAGTGCTCCCGCCCCGGCGCCGCCGCCGCGGCCCTGTGGCTCACGCTCAAGATGCTGCCCCTTCGGGCCGACGGTCTCGGCGCCGTCCTCGCCGCCGGCCGTCGGGCCGCCGTCCGCTGGCACGAGCTCATCGAGCAGTCCGACCGTCTCGTCCCGTATCAGCGGCCCGAACTCGACATCGTCACCTACTTTCCCGCCGAGCCAACGCTTTCCGCCATCGACGCCGGCTCAGAGCGCATGATGCGGGAAGGCATGTCCGACGCCGACGACCCCGTCTTCCTCAGTGTCCTGCGGGCCAGCTCCGAGGCCTTCGCCCGCCGTGGCATCGCCGCCGAGGTCGACGTCGACGGCGCCCGGGTCGTGCGCAGCGTGCTGATGAAGCCCGAGTCCGAGAGCTATCTGGGTAGGCTGCACGAAAGGGTTGTCGCTTTGGCCGGATAGGGGAGTCGCCCGTGGTGGACGTCGTCATCGTCGGTGGTGGGCACAACGGTCTCGTCGCCGCCGCCTACCTGGCCCGGGCCGGCAAGTCCGTGCTGGTGCTGGAACGCCTCGACTCCGTCGGCGGCGCCGCCGTCTCCTTCCAGGCCTTCCCCGGCGTCGACGTGCGTCTCTCGCGCTACTCCTACCTGGTGAGCCTCCTGCCCCGCAAGATAATCACCGACCTCAACCTGCCCATCACCCTGCTGCGCCGCCGGATGTCCTCCTATACCCCTGTCGGCGCCCAGGGCCTGCTCATCGACACCGAGGACTCCGACCGCACTTCTCAGTCCTTTGTGGACCCTGCCGACTTCGCGGCCTGGCAACGCTTCTACGCCATGACCACCCGTGTCGCCGAGCGCGTCTTCCCCACCTTGACCGAACCCTTGCCCAGCAAGGCTTCCCTACGCTCCCTCATCGACGACGACCAGGCTTGGCACGCTCTGTTCGAGGAGCCCATCAGCCAGGTCATCGAACGCACCTTCCGTGACGACACCGTCCGTGGCGTCGTGCTCACCGACGCCCTCATCGGCACCTTCGCCTCCGCCGATGACCTTTCCCTGCGACAGAACCGTTGCTTCCTCTACCACGTCATCGGCAACGGCACCGGCGACTGGGACGTCCCCGTCGGCGGCATGGGCTCCGTCACCTCCGCCCTCGCCGCCGCCGCCCTCTCCTCCGGCGCACAGATCCTCACCCGCGCCACCGTCACCGCCATCACCCCCGACGGCGATGTCTCTTACACCGTCGGCGATTCCGCCCACACCGTGCATGCTTCCCATGTCCTCGTCAACGCTTCCCCCACCGAGCTCTCCCGCCTCCTCGGCACCCCGCCCCCGCCGTCCCCCGAAGGCGCCCAGCTCAAGGTCAACATGATCCTCCGCCGCCTGCCCCGTCTCCTCGACTCCACCGTCGACCCCCGCGACGCCTTCGGCGGCACCTTCCACGTCAACGAGTCCTATTCCCAACTCGCTCACGCCTTCTCCGAGGCCTCCTCCGGCCGCATCCCCTCCCTCCCGCCGTGCGAGATCTACTGCCATTCCCTCACCGACCCCTCCATCATCGGTGAGCCCGGCCTCCACACCCTCACCCTCTTCGGGCTCCACATGCCCGCCCGCCTCTTCACCGCCGACAACCCCGCTGCCCGTGCTCAGGCCCTCTCCGCCACCCTCGCGTCCCTCAACCGTGTCCTCGCCGAGCCCATCGAGTCGTGCCTGCACACCGCCCCCGACGGCACCCCCTGCATCGAAGCCAAATCCCCCGTAGACCTCGAAGACTCCCTGGGCCTGCCCGGCGGCCACATCTTCCACCGCGACCTCTCGTGGCCCTACTCCGACGATTCCCCCGGCTCCTGGGGCGTCGAAACCCCTCACCCCCGCATCCTCCTCTGCGGCGCCGGCGCCCCCCGCGGCGGCGGCGTCAGCGGCATCCCCGGCCACAACGCCGCCATGAAAATCCTCACCGGAGGGTGACTGCCTCACTCACAGGCCAACACGCCGCTGCGCGACCGTTGCCGCGATGCGGTGTGCGGCCTCGCCGAGATCCTCATGCTCCCAAACGACTTCGAGCACCCAGCCGGCCTCGTTGAGACGTTCTTCGGTGTCTTGGTCCCGCCGCATGTTGCGGTCGACCTTCTCCGCCCAGTACTTGCCGTTGGCTGACGGCGCTCGATAGTGCGTCGGGCAGCCGTGCCAGAAGCAGCCGCGGAGCTCGACAGCTACCCGCGCCGGCCGGAAGACCACGTCAACGGTCCGGCGAACCTCAGGCAGGGGCCGCGCGCACACCCGGTACCTCAGGCCGAGTGCGTGCAACGCTCGCCGGAGCGTCAACTCCGGCTTGGTGTCCCTGCTCTTGTTCGACTGCATGGACTTGCGTGTCGCCGCCGTGGTCGCCCAAGACTCACTCGTCACGACCGCGCAGCCTATACGAGCGACCAGGGCCTCTAGCCGCGCGCCAGCAGCGGGAGATGCCTATTCCTCGAAGTCCAGTTCCTCGGTCTCGCCCACCGCCGCGTCGGACGGCTCGGTCAGGGAACTTCCCACCAGCTCGTGCACGTTGATCGCGGCGGGGCTGGGCTTCTCCCGTCCCTGCACATAAGCCAAACGCTCGGCCGACAGATAGGTGAGTCGGACTGCTTGGATCACCAGCACGCGGCGAAGACCGTCCGACACCTCACCTCGCTCATGTGCCACCGCGGCAAGGCGGGAGATGGTCTCAGCCCGTCGGGCGATCCGGACGTCCGGATGGCCGCGTTCTTCGCGGGTCTGTTTGTTGATGAGGGGCCGCCTAATAGAAGGCGGCAGTTCGATGCGCGGCGAGCGCGGGGGGATCTTCTCGTTGAGAATGGCTTTGAACCGGCTGTCGTCGATTGCCTGGAGGTACGCGGAGTGCTCAACGGCGTTGAGTCGATCCTGTGCGACCTGCTTCATCAACTTGCGGGTCGCCAGATCCTTGCCCCTGAGCTGCTCGTCGAGCTGCTGAAACTCCCATAGCGGCCACATCTCAATCTCGGCGACTTCGAACACGTCGAGAATTCGCATGGCAACCGCGTCGGTGCGCTGGTTCGTGAGATGGCGCTTGACGCGGACACGGAGTGACTCATTGGTCTGCCCGACGTAGATGGGCTCGCCGTCGTAGTCGTAGAACGCGTAGCATCCCCATTTCGCCGACGACCATGCGCGTCCCTCGTCGTCGGTTTCGTCCAGCGCTAGGTTGAGCAGGCTGCGGAAGTCGCGAACCGAATCCGCTGGCAGTTTGTTCTTCGGCGGGCGCTGCGGCATGGCGGCTTGTCCTCAGGCGCTGACGACGGTCAATGCCTTGGCATTGGAGGAGGCGGGCCGCATCCGCCCGTCGACAAGCGGCATGAGGTAGTTCTCGGCGAGCCATCCGACGGCGGGCACGCACACGGCGTCGCCGAACCCGAACAGCACCTGGTTGTCCCGCAAGCCGGGCGGAAGCGCGTAGTCGCCGGCGCCCATCAGCCGCGCGTACTCCACACCCGTCATCCACCGGACTCGAAGGCGGCCGAAGCCGACCTCGACCAGGGCCTGCTTCGACGACCCACCCCGTGCGGTGCGCAGGCAGCCGGCGATGTCGTCGGAGCGGATCTCCCACATCGGCACGCCCTGGCGGGTGCGGCGATACGCCGTTCGATGCGAGACGGCCTCCGCTTCCCGCAGCACAGCCAAGCGCTCGGCCTGCACCGGGGAGAGGGACTGCTCGAACTTGGCGGTGCGCTCGTCATCCCACCAGGTGACCGCGTCGGAGTCGCCGTCCTCGACGATGTCCGAAAGGGTGCCGACATCGGAGATGTCGATGTCCGGCAACAACGCCTGATGCGTCTTCAAGGACGGGTCGCCGAACGGCGCGCGAAGCCATTCGGGCCGCAAGCGCGGATTCGCGCCGGGGTGGCTTTCCGGCGCATCGAGGGCGCCGACCAGGAAGAGCCGCGGCCGTGATTGCGGCACGAACCAACGCGCGTCCAGCGTCAGCACGTCAACGGAATAGCCGAGGCTGTTCAGCTCGGAAATCGCGGCCGCGAGGTCCTCGCCGCCATGGCTGGTCGCCAGGCCGACGACGTTCTCCAGGGTGACCACGGCCGGGCGCTTCTCCGCCGGCAGCTCGCGCAGCACCCGGGTGAACTCGTAGAACGTGGAGGACCGCTCGCCCTGCATGCCGGCTCGGGCACCGGCGAGCGACACGTCCACACAGGGCGACGAGGCCCAGGCGAGCGAGACATCCGGCGGCAGCTCGCTGCCCGTGACCTTGCGGACGTCGCCGAGCACGAAGTCGTGGTACGGGGTGTCGCCGAAGTTCGCCTCGTACATCTCGCGCTTGGCCGCCTCCAGGTCGTTGGACCACGAGATGGTGAACCCGGCGCGCTCCAAACCCATCCGGGCGAGCCCGATGCCGGCGAAGAACTCCACAGCGGTCGGACCCAGCGGCAGCTCGGCCTGCGTCGTGACCGCGGTCAGCTTCGGCTTCGACTTCGACACGGATGACACCCTAGGGAACTTACTCCTCGGGTGTGGGACCTCCGCCGGCGGGTCGCACAGTTGTTCGAGGTCACGCCGTCGGGCCCGGGACGGCCACGTGACCTACGGAACACGGTGGCCGGCGGGCGCCCGCCTCAGTCGTCCTGGGCGAGTTCGGGGTGGCGGAACACGTCGACGACCAAGCCCTCCACGTCGATCAGCTTCGGATCGGGCGGCGGATTGCCGGTTGCCTTGGCCAGCCGCACCGCGCTGAGGAAGGTCAACCTCGCCGCCTGCACCACCAGCGCGCGCCGCAGGCCGGTGGTGACATCGCCGCGCTCATAGGCCACGGCGGCGAGCCTCGAGATCGTCGCGGCGCGGCGGGCGATGCGGACGTCGTCGTGTGTCCGCTCGACCTCAGTGGCGCCGCGGGTCACCCTGAACCGCGTCGACGCGGGCAGCGGATCTAACGGGTCCATGACCTTCGGCAGCTTCTCATTGAGCACCGCGCTGAACCGGCTGTCCCAGATGGCCTGCTTGTAGATCGCGAACTCGAGGGCGTCGAGGTGCTTCTTGGCCTTGGGGAATCTGGCGGATGACCGGGTGACCTCCTGGTACTGCCAGAGCGGCCAGAGTTCGACCTCCGCGACCTCGAACACGTCGAGGATTCTCATGGCGACCGCGTCGGTTCGCTGGTTGGTGAGGTGGCGGCGGACCCGACCGCTGAGCAGCTCAAAGGTCTGCCCTATGTAGATGGGCTCGCCATCATAGTCGTAGAACGCATAACACCCCCACTTCGCGCCGCCCCACCTGCGCTTCTTTGCGTCCTTCTTGTCTAATCCGGCGGCGAGCGCTTCGTGGAACTCCAGGACAGACGCCGCGGCGGGGATGTCCGTGCTCGCCGCTCTTGATTGTGCCTTGGCCATCAAATTCCCCCAGTGGTCGGCGTCAATCCTAGGTGGCGACGGTCGGAACGCGCCAGAAGTCTTGCCCCGTCCGGCCGGGGCCGGCGCACCCCACACCCGAATGGAGTAGCGGGCCCGTGGCTGGCTCAGGTTCTGGGCTGCCCGCCGTTCCCCTGATTTTAGGGATTAGCGTTCTGGCGCTGAAACTGGACACGAGTCGTTGCTCGGATAACCGCAGGTCACGGGCTCGGTCTGGGTGGATATTGGAAAAGTGCCCCGCTCTCCGGTCGGAGGGGCTAACGTTTCACGCCGCAGAGGCTATGAGTCCCAGTGAGAACGTTGACGAGGTGGCGTCGCGGACGCCGCCAGTTCGTGCTGCCCTCAAAGTCGTGACGCGCGCCGCGCTCAGGTAGTTCGAGGTGATCGGTAAATGTCGACATGGAGTGAGCAAGTCCCCTCGGCGGGAGTGCTCGAGCTGCCCCCGGATCCGCGGGCGTTGGACGGTTTGGGAAGGAACCACTCCTTCGAGACCGCGTTGGCCGATCTGGTGGACAACTCGATCGACGCCGCGGCGACGAAGGTCGCGATCAGGATCGTGCTGAGGTCGGGCCGGCCGACCTGGCTGTGCGTCGTCGACAACGGGCGTGGCATGACGCCGTACGAGATCGACGGCGCGATGACCCTCGGCGGCCGAAGGGAGTACCGGTCGGACGATCTCGGCCGGTTCGGGCTCGGTCTCAAGGCTGCGTCGTTCAGCCAGGCGAGGAGCCTGACGGTGCTGTCCAAGGCCTCCGGCTGGGAGGCTGTCGGCCGACGATGGCAGCTGGACCGCAGCATGGACGGCTTCCACTGCGACTACGTGCCCGCGGAGTTCGCCGAGCGTGAGATCACCGGAGCGTGGGGGCTGCCCAGCGAGGACGCTTCCGGCACCGTCGTTCGATGGGACGAAGTCAGCGCGTTCCCGATGACCGAGGACTCCGTTCGGGTCGATGAGTTCCTGACGCGGACGGTGTCCACTGCCTGCTCGCATCTCGGCCTGGTGTTCCATCGGCATCTGGAGAGCCGGCGGGTGGCGATCACCGTGGAGATCCAGGACGTGGACAATCCCGGCGGCGGCACGCGCGTCGAGGTCACTCCGGTGAACCCCTTCGGGTACACGCGGTCGGGCAAGGCCGAATACCCTAAAAGCCTCGTCGCGACCAGCGGATCCTCGCGAATCGTGTTTCGGTGCCACATATGGCCTGGTAGAGCCAACACGCCGCAGTTCAAACTGCCGGCCGGGCCGATCGACAGCCAGGGACTGTACTTCTACCGCCGCGACCGGCTGCTGCACATCGGCGGCTGGGACGGAATCCACGCGCCGGACCGGCGCTTGCAGCTGGCGCGTGTCGAGGTCGACATCGACGACGACATCGCCGGGCTCTTCAAGATGAATCCGGAGAAGTCCAGGATTCTGGTCGGGCCCGAGTTCGGCAGCCTGTCCGAGGCGGCGCGGGCCGGTGACGGGACCTCGTTCACCGACTATCTGACGGTGGCCGAGGAAGTCTTTCGGGCGTCGCGCAAACGGAGCAATTCCCGCAAACCGATGATCCCGCCGGGCAAGGGGTTCCCGCCGAAGGTGCGAGACTCGATCGAGGACGAGATTCCGGCGATCCCCGGCGCGAAGCCCATCGACATCCGCTGGAAGCGCTTCAACGGCGAAAACTTCTTCGAGGTCGACCGGGAGGGGCGCACGCTGTGGTTGAACGGCGCCTATCGCGCGGCGCTGTCCGGCGGCCGACGTGGCGGCCTGAACGACCTGCCGATGATCAAAACGCTGCTGTACCTGGTCGTCGAGAACGTCTTCCAGGGTGAGTGGCTCGGCGTCAGGGACAGGGACAACATCGAGCTCTGGCAGGAGCTGCTGACCGTGGCGGCCAAGAGCGAACTCGCGAGCGCGAAAGAGTGATTTGAGTGAACTCTCCGGCCATGAGCAGCGAGCGGCATCTCTCCGCGGTGGGCTTCGAAGGCGAGCTCGCCGCGCACGCTCCGCTCGAAAGACCGATTCCAGGCAGCCCGAGCGCGTCCATTTTCATCACACCGGGCGCGGCGCCCGAGGCGGGGCTTCGGGTGGCCTGCGCTGCGGGCGCTCAAGCGTCGCCGATCGACCTCGAGCACGTGAAGACGAGGTCGGTGCGCCGGCGGGGCGAGGACTACCTGGAGATTGTCGTGTCGCGCGCCGATCTCTTCCTTGAGGCCTATCCGATGCTGTGCGCGGTCGCGGACCGGATCCAGGTGGACGCCCTGTCCTTCGACGAGGCGGTGGGACGCACGCTGCGCAGGATGGGGCAGCTGCTCCGTCGAGAGAGCGCCCTGACGACGGAACAGGAGATCGGCCTTGTCGGCGAGCTGCTCGTGTTCCTGGGGCTGGCCAACGAGCTTGGAGCCACCGAGGCCGCGCGGGCCTGGCACAGCGACTCCCTTGAGGAGCACGACTTCTCGGTGCGGGACACCGACATCGAGGTGAAGACGACCTCCGGCGAGCGCAGAACGCATTGGATCCAGTCGCTCACCCAGCTGGTCGAGTCGCCGGATCGGCCGTTGTGGCTGATCTCCCACCAGCTCACCAAGACCAGCGACACGGCCGGCTGGAGGCTGCCCAAGCTGATCGAGAGGGCCCGGCAGGCGATCGGCAGCGGCGTTGTCCGGGACGCGTTCGAAGCGCACCTGTTCGGCGCGGGCTGGCGCGAAGACTACGAGGAGACGTGCCGCACGCACTGGACTCGGCGAGCTCCGTCGCTCGCGTTCCTGGTCAAGGAGTCGTTTCCGCGGCTGACCGCGGACATGCTGCACGCGGCCGGCGCGTCGATGGATCGAGTGCAGGAAGTCAAGTACAAGCTGGATCTGAGCGAGGTTCTCGCCGACGCGCCGTCGCTCGGCTACCTCCAGTCCGCGTTGACCTACGGAGGACGGGCGTGAGCGACAGCCTGGTGGAGAGCTACCTGGCGGCCTTGGCGGCCATGAAGCGGGGCGGCCCAAGGGATCTGCATCGCAAGGCGGCCAGCGAGGCCGAGTACTTCGAGGCTGGGCTGAAGGTCGGCGACGGACCGCTTCGCGAGCACCTCGCGACGGCGCTGCCGGGGGACATGCTTCGCCGCACCCTGCACATATGTCTTGCGGACTGGGATTTCCTGCCGGCCGCCGTCGACTGGACGGAGGGAACGCAGCCGAACACCCGTGAACGGCGGGAGGTCGTGCTCCGCCGGCTCGACGTCGACGGCGAGACGTCGCGGCTGTTCCTGAAGCTGTTCCCGGTGGCGGACGCGGACGAGACCGTCGTCATCGCCAAGAGCTGGGAGCCCTGGTATTCCCGGGAGACGCTGGCCGAGCGCGGCTTCTACTGGAATCACTACAGCGATTACCTCCTGGAGAAGCGCGGTTGGGCTCCTGAGGCAGTGGCCAAGCTCGACGCCGCGACCGACCACGTCGTCGAGCGGCTCTCCGAGCCCACTCGGGACGAGGCGTACCAGGCGAAGGGGTTGGTCGTCGGCTACGTGCAGAGCGGCAAGACGGCGAACTTCACCGGTGTCGTGGCCAAGGCCATCGACGTGGGCTACCGGTTGATCATCGTGTTGACCGGCACGACCGAGGTGCTGCGCGACCAAACCCAACGCCGCCTGGACATGGAGCTGGTCGGCGAGGAGAACATCCTGCGCGGCATCAGCCCTTCGAACCACGACGCCCTCGATGCCGTCGACTACTACCACACCGAGGACTGGGCCAACGGCAAGTTCGTCCGCCACGGCCGTCAGCCGGCCGACCTCGGCAGTCCCGACATCCACCGGATGACCACCCACAAGTTCGACTACCGCAGCCTTCGGCAGGGGATCTCGGCGCTCGATTTCGAGCGCCGGGACCGAACCCGGCCGCTCTACGACCCGGCGAACCTGTTCACCTGCGACGCTCGTCTTGCGATTGTCAAGAAGAACAGCATGGTGCTGAAGAAGTTGGTGAACGACCTCGACGCGATCACCGCTCGGCTGACCGACATCCCCGTCCTGATCATCGACGACGAGTCGGACCAGGCCTCGGTCAACACCAGCAACCCGAAGAAGTGGGAGAGCGGCAAGAAGGAGCGCACGAGCATCAACTTCCTGATCTCCCAACTGCTGCGCATGCTGCCGAGGGCGCAGTACGTCGGCTACACGGCGACGCCCTTCGCGAACGTCTTCGTCGACCCGAGCGACGCCGAGGACATCTTCCCCCGTGACTTCCTGATCTCGTTGGAGCGGCCGGCCGGCTACATGGGCGCCGACGACTTCCACGACCTGGACTCGGAGATCCCGTGGAACGAGCGCACCTTCGAGAACTCGAAGGAGAAGGCGCATGTGCGGTTCGTCAGTGACGACAAGGCCGATGACATGCTTCAGGAGGCGATCGACGCCTTCGTGCTCACGGGTGCGATGAAGCTGTACCGTGAGGACCGTGGCGCGCCAGCCTACCGGCATCACACGATGCTCGTGCATGAAGGCATGAAAACCGACGTGCATCGTGACCAGGCGCTAGACATCAGAAGACTGTGGAACCAGGCTGGATATTTCTCGCCGTCGGGCGAGCGGCGACTGCGCTCCTTGTTCGAGAATGACATCTTGCCCGTCTCTGAAGCCCGGGCCAGCGACGATCCGAGGCCGAAGGACTACGGCGAGCTCAAGGACTACGTCTCGCGTGCCGTCCGCAGGATCAGCCCCAACGGGGACCCGGTGATTGTTGTCAACAGCGACCAGGCCCTTGAGCAAGAGGACCTGGACTTCGACCAGCGGTCGGTGTGGCGAATCCTCATCGGCGGCAACAAGCTCGCGCGGGGGTTCACGGTCGAGGGGCTGACCGTGTCGTACTACCTGCGCGCGACCAAGCAGGCGGACACGCTCATGCAGATGGGACGGTGGTTCGGCTTCCGGCGCGGATACCGTGATCTCGTGCGCCTGTACGTGACTCCTGACCTGCATGAGGCGTTCGAGTCCATCTGCCTCGACGAGGATCACTTCAGGCAGGAGCTCCGGCAGTACGCGCGTCCGGTCGACGGCGGACCGCAGATCACTCCGGCCGAGGTCCCGCCATTGGTCGCCTCGCACATGCTCAAGCCCACCGCCGCGGCCAAGATGTACAACGCTGTGCTCACTCAGCGGCGTTCGCCGGTGAAGGAGCCGAACCGGGGTTACCTGGACACCCGCGAGAAGGCCGCGTTGGCAGCCAATGTCCAGGCCTTCGAACCTATTCTGGCCACGCTCGAGCTTGGACCCGGGTTCCCGGGCCGAGGCGGGTTCTCCGCGTGGACGGGCCGTGTCGACCATCTGACCCTGCTGCGTGTGCTGGCCAAGCTCAAATGGGCTCACGACGACATCTTCCGAGCAGACCTGGCATGGCTGCGCACCCTGGGCCCGGAGCTTGTTCGAGACTGGGAGGTGATCATGCCTCAGGTCAAGACGACACGAACTGCCACTCTCGCCGGACACGGGCCGTTCAACTTGGTCGAGCGTAGCGCTCCCGAGCACCGAATCCGCGGCAACTCCACGCCCTCCCACCGTGTCCCAGCGGACGCGATCGCTCAAGCCGACCAGTCCCTGACCGGCGGCATGCTGCTGTACCCCATGGTGGACAACGAGGAGAAACGTTCGGCCTTGACGCCCGAGCAAGACCCTGACGGTGTGGTCATGGCTTTCTACCTGCGTGTGCCGAGCCGGGCCGAGCCCCGTGACAAGCGGCTGGTCACCTTCAGCACCAGGGATGCCTCCAAGCCGGCCTATCTGGTGCTGGACGAGTGAGTCGAAGCGTGGCTCCTGCCCGGCGGCAGGGGTGTCGGGCAGGAGCCACGGGGCGACGTCAGAAGGTGACGTCGGCGCAGGAGTAGAAGGCGTTGCCGGTGTCGGCTATGTCCCAGACACCGAGGATGAGGTGGCGGCCGGATTTGCCGGAGGGGAGCTTGCCGGGGATGGAGACGTCACCGGAGGGGCGTTGGCCGTTCCAGTTGGAGACGAGGAAGGGGGTGGGGTCGAGCTGGGCGCGGGTGAGGGGCTTGGTGGGGTCCCAGCCGTTCCTGGTGACGAAGTAGCGGAAATCGGTGGTGGCGTGGATGGCGGTGAAGTGCCAGGTGAAGGTGTAGGAGGCCCCGGAGGTGAGCTTGGTGGCGGGCCAGGTGCCGGAGCGGGGGTCGTCGAGCTGGGCGAAGCGGGCGATGCCGCCGGCGCAGATGGCGCCGTCGGCGGGACCGGCGGCGGGGAAGTTCTTGGGCCCCTCGACGGACTGGGGCTCGTACTGGATGTCGCCGCAGTTCGTGACGATGCCCTGGGCACACAGGGAGGAGCGGCTTACGGGGTTGGTGGTGTAGCCGTGGGCCTGGGCGGCGCCGGCGAAGAGCACGGGCAGGGCGACGGCGAGCGCGGCGAGCACGGGTAGGGCGAACCTCTTGCGCATGAACAGCCCCCATGGGTCGGCAGGGATCATGGCGCGGCGGCCGAAGTGGTATAGACCACTTGCCGAGTTCAGTATGGTGCCCTGACGAAAACCGTCGCAACGTCCGATTGGGCTACCGGGTGCGCAGGCCGTCGAAGGCGATTGTGCACACAGCGTCAGCGATCGAGGCGCCGGAGCGGGGGCGGTACCACTCGATCAGCGAATTGACCATGCCGAACAGCAGCCTGGCGGTGACGGCTGGCTCAACATCGGTGCGGACGTCGCCCTCGGCCTCGGCCTGCTTGACGAGATCGGTGACCAGACGATCGAACTCCTTGCGCCGGGCGACGGCGGCGCGTTCGATCTTGGTGTTGCCGCGGGCCCGCAGCAGCAGGGTGACGAACGGCAGGCGGTCGACGAGCACGCCGATGCTGCCGCGCACCACATGCTCGAGCCGGTCGATGGCCCGCCCGTCCATGGCCTGGGCCTCCTCGGCCACCGCGAACAAGCCGTCGAGGGCCCGGTCCATGGCCAGCCGCAGCAGTTCCTCCTTGCCGCTGACATGGTGGTAGATGGCGGACTTGGTGATGCCGAGCTTGCGCGAGAGCTCCTCCATCGAGGTGGCCTCGTACCCGCGCTCGTTGAACACCTTCACCGCGACGGCCAGCAGCGACTCCTGGTCGTACCCGGGCCGACCCCGGCGGGGCGCTGGCTCCACGGCGTTCTCCCAACCCTTGCGAACTGACCGAATGGCCGGTTAATAATAGCGTGCCGACGCCCGAAGGAGAGCCGCCATGCCGGAAGTGTTTCTCGTCGACGGAGTGCGCACGGCGCAGGGCCGCTACGGCGGCGCGCTGGCCAAGGAGCGCCCGGACGACCTGGCGGGTCTCGTGGTGGCCGAGGCGGTCCGCCGGGCCAACGCCCCGGCCGAGGCGATCGACGAGGTGATCCTCGGCGCGGCCAACCAGGCCGGCGAGGACAACCGCAACGTGGCCCGGATGGCGGTGCTGCTGGCCGGCCTGCCCGAGCACGTCCCCGGTTACACGGTGAACCGCCTGTGCGCCAGCGGGTTGACGGCGGTCGCCTCGGCAGCGCAGGCGATCCGCTCGGGCGAGGCGGACCTGGTGGTCGCCGGCGGCGTGGAGTCGATGACCCGCGCCCCGTGGGTGATGGCCAAGCCGGGCACCCCGTGGGCCCGCCCCGGTGAGGTGAGCGACACCTCGCTGGGCTGGCGCTTCACCAATCCCCGCTACGACAAGCAGACCACGCTGACCATGGGGGAGACGGCCGAGGAGGTCGCGGCCCTGGACGGCATCAGCCGCGAGGACAGCGACCTGTTCGCCTTGCGCAGCCACCAGAAAGCCGTCAAGGCCATCGAGAACGGCCATTTCGCCGGGGAAATCGTGTCGGTGGGCGACTTCGCCACCGACGAGGGACCGCGGCCGACGACCACTGTGGACAAACTCGCCACGCTGAAGACGGTGTTCCGCAAGGACGGCGTGGTCACGGCCGGCTCCTCGTCCCCGCTGTCGGACGGCGCGGCGGCGCTGGTGCTGGCCAGCGAGGAAGCGGTGAAGCGGCACAATCTCACGCCGCGAGCCCGGGTGATCGCCAGCGCCTCGGCCGGCGTCGCCCCGCGCGTGATGGGCCTGGGCCCGGTGCCGGCGACGGAGAAGCTGTTGTCCCGCACCGGACTCCGGGTCGACGACCTGGACGCGGTCGAGCTGAACGAGGCGTTCGCGGTGCAGAGCCTGGCGGTGATCCGCCGGCTGAAGCTGGACGAGGAGAAGGTCAACGCCGACGGCGGCGCCATCGCGCTGGGCCATCCGCTGGGCTGCTCGGGCGCGCGGCTGGTCGTCACCCTGTTGGGGCGGCTGGAGCGCGAGCAGGGTCGGCGCGGCCTGGCTACGTTGTGCGTGGGGGTCGGTCAGGGCGTGGCAATGCTCGTGGAAAGGGTCTGACGTGCGGGTAGCGGTGGTCGGCGGCGGCCGGATGGGGTCCGGCATCGCCCAGGTGTTCGCGACGGTCGGCGCCGACGTGACGGTGGTGGAGAGCGACACCATCGCCGCCAAGGCCGCCTTGACACGGGTCGAGACGGGCCTGCGTCGCGCCGCCGAGCGCGGCAAGCTGGAGGGCTCGGTGACGCAGGTGCTGTCCCGGGTCGACTTCGTCACCGAGATCCCGGCGCTGCCCAAGGACGCCGACCTGGTGGTGGAGGCGGTGCCCGAGGCCCCGGAGCTGAAGGTCCGCGTGCTCACGGCGGTGGAGCTGGCGGTGTCGACCGAGACGGTGGTGGCCACCAACACCAGCTCGCTGTCGGTGGCCGAGCTGGGCGCCGTGCTGGTGCACCCGGGCCGGTTCGTGGGCATGCACTTCTTCAACCCGGTGCCGGTGTCCAAGCTGGTGGAGATCGTGGTGGGCCCGCACACCCGGGACGACGTGCGGGACAAGGCCCTGGAGTGGGTGAAGCTGCTGGGCAAGGCCGATGTGGTGGTCCGCGACTCGCCGGGCTTCGCCACCAGCCGGCTGGGCGTGATGCTCGGCCTGGAGGCGATCCGCATGCTGGAGGAGGGCGTCACCGACGCCGAATCCATCGACCGGGCCATGGAGCTGGGCTACGGCCACCCGATGGGCCCGCTGCGCTCCACCGACCTGGTCGGCCTGGACGTGCGGCTGGCCATCGCCGAGTACCTGGAGCGCACGCTGGGCGACCGGTTCGCCCCGCCGAAGCTGCTGCGGGAGAAGGTGGAGCGGGGCGAACTGGGCCGCAAGTCGGGCCAGGGTTTCTACGCCTGGAACTGACTACTTGCCGTGGAAGGTGACGGGCTGCTTGGCCAGGAACGACTCCACGGCGCCCTGGTGGTCGGCGGTCAGGCCCAGCCGGGCCTGCGCCGCCGCCTCCGCGGCCAGCACGTCGGCCAGCGGGGGCTGGAAGCTCGCATGCAAGGCCGCCTTCGCTTCGGCGAAGGCGACGGTGGGGCCGGCGGCCAGTCGGGTGGCCAGCGCCCGGACCGCGTCCGCGAACTCGGCGTCCGGCACGACCTTGCCGACCACTCCCCACTCCAGGGCCTGCGCGGCGGTGAACGGCTCGCCGAGCAGCACCAGCTCGCTGGCCCTGGCCAGACCGACGGCGCGCGCCAGCGTGGCCGAGAGGCCGGAGTCGCAGGTCAGGCCGATGGCCGTGAATGCGGTGGCGAACTTGGCCGACTCGGCGGCGATCCGCAGGTCGCAGGCCAGGGCGATGCCCAGCCCGGCGCCGACGCATGTGCCGTTGACGGCGGCCAGCACCGGCTTGGGCAGGGCGGCCAGCGCCGACACGAGCGGGTTGTAGTCGTCGCCCACGATGTGCAGCGCCGTCGACGGGTCGGCCCGCAGCGCCTCGGCGTGCTGGGCCAGGTCCTGGCCGGCGCAGAAGGCCCGTCCTGAACCGGTGAGTACAACGGCCCGCACGGTGTCGTCGGCCCGGACCTGCTCGACGGCGGCCTTGAGCTCCTGCCGCATCTCGATGGTGAGCGCGTTGCGCCGGGCCTGGGCATCCAGGGTGATGGTCGCGACTGCGCCGTCCACGTCGACCGAAACGGTTTCCCCATCCATGGACACACGCTAGCATCTATACCGAACGGACGGTAAGTAATTCGGTCGCGAGAGGGTGCTGAGATGGCTCTGCTGCGCAGCTATGTCAACGGCCGGTGGCACACGCCCACGGCCGACGGCCAGCCGCTGCACGACGCGGTGACCGGCGAGGAGGTGTGCACGGTCTCCTCGGCCGGCGTCGACTTCGCCGCCGCCCTCGAGCACGGCCGCCGCGTGGGCGGCCCGGCGCTGCGTGCGCTGACCTTCCACCAGCGGGCCGCCCTGCTCAAGACGGTCGCCTCCATGCTGCGCGAGCACCGCGAGGAGCTGTACGCGCTGTCCGCGCGCACCGGCGCCACCAAGACCGACTCGATGGTCGACATCGATGGCGGCATCGGCGTGCTGTTCAGCTACTCCAGCAAGGGCCGCCGCGAGCTGCCCAACGACACCGTCTTCGTGGACGGCGACGTGGAGCCGCTCGGCAAGGCCGGCACCTTCCTCGGCCAGCACATCCACACCCCGCTGCGCGGGGTGGCCGTGCAGATCAACGCCTTCAACTTCCCGATGTGGGGGCCGCTGGAGAAGTTCGGCCCGGCCTTCGTCGCCGGCGTGCCGACGCTGATCAAGCCGGCCAGCCAGACCGCCTACCTGACCGCCCGCATGGTCGAGCTGATCATCGAGTCGGGGCTGCTGCCGGAGGGCTCGCTCCAGTTCGTCGCGGGCAGCGCCGGCGACCTGCTCGACCACCTCACCGAGCAGGACCTGGTCGGCTTCACCGGCTCCGCCTCCACCGCGCAGCGGCTGCGCTCGCACCCGGTCGTGGTGAACCGGTCGGTACGGTTCAACGCCGAAGCCGACTCCCTGAACTGCTCGGTGCTTGGCCCGGACGCCAAGCCCGGCACCACCGAGTTCGACCTGTACGTGAAGCAGCTGGTCAGCGAGATGACCGTGAAGGCCGGCCAGAAGTGCACGGCCATCCGTCGCGCCTTCGTGCCGGCCGAGCTGATCGACGCGGTGGCTGAGGCGGCGTCCGAGCGGCTGGCCAAGGTCAAGGTGGGCAACCCCCTGGCCGAGGGGGTCCGGATGGGCGCCCTGGCCAGCCTTGAGCAGCGCGAGGAGGTCCGGCGCTCGCTGAAGGGCCTGCTGGAGGCCGGCCGCGTGGTGTTCGGCGACCCCGACAAGGTGGACCTGGTCGACGCTGACGCCACCAAGGGCGCATTCATGTCACCGGTGCTGCTCCGCGCCGACGACGCCGACCTGCCGCAGCCGCACGAGGTCGAGGCTTTCGGTCCGGTCAGCACGCTGCTGCCGTACACCTCGACCGAGCACGTGATCGAGCTGGCCGCCCGCGGCCAGGGCAGCCTGGTCGGCTCGGTCGTCACCGGCGACGCCGACTTCGCCCGCGAGGTCGTGCTGGGCGTCGCCCCGTGGCACGGCCGCCTGCTCGTGCTGGACGCCGACGACGCCAAGGAGTCCACCGGCCACGGCTCCCCGCTGCCGATGCTGGTGCACGGCGGCCCCGGCCGGGCCGGCGGCGGCGAGGAGATGGGCGGCATCCGCGGCGTCCTGCACCACATGCAGCGCACCGCGATCCAGGCCAGCCCCAAGGTGCTCAGCAAGGTCACCAACCGCTGGGTGGCCGGCGCCGACCGCACCGTCGACGGCGTGCACCCGTTCCGGAAGTCGTTGGCGCAGCTGAAGATCGGCGACACCGTGGTGGCCGGCCCGCGGGCGGTGTCCCTTGCGGACATCGAGCACTTCGCCGAGTTCACCGGCGACACCTTCTACGCCCACATGGACGAGGAAGCCGCCAAGGCTAACCCGTTCTTCGAGGGTCGGGTCGCCCATGGCTACCTGATCGTCTCGTTCGCCGCCGGCCTGTTCGTGTCGCCCGAGCCCGGGCCGGTGCTGGCCAACTACGGCCTGGAGAACCTGCGCTTCCTGACGCCGGTGAACCCGGGCGACGAGCTGACCGTGACGTTGACCGCCAAGCAGATCACCCCGCGCGAGGCCAACGACTACGGCGAGGTCCGCTGGGACGCGGACGTGACCAACCAGAACGGCGAGTCCGTGGCCAAATACGACGTGTTGACCCTGGTGGCGAAAAATGACTGATCTGCGACAACACTTCGAGGACACCATCGCGGCCGACCACCGGATCGAGCCGCGGGACTGGGTGCCGGACGGCTACCGCAAGACGATGATCCGCCAGATCGCGCAGCACGCGCACTCGGAGATCATCGGCATGCAGCCGGAGGGCGAGTGGATCACCCGCGCGCCTTCCTTGCGGCGCAAGGCGATTCTGCTGGCCAAGGTGCAGGACGAGGCCGGGCACGGGCTCTACCTGTACTCGGCGGCCGAGACGCTGGGCGCCGACCGCGGCGAGCTGACCGAGATGCTGATCTCCGGACGGCAGAAGTACTCGTCCATCTTCAACTACCCGACGCTGACCTTCGCCGACGTCGGCGTGATCGGCTGGCTGGTGGACGGCGCGGCGATCTGCAACCAGGTTCCGTTGTGCCGCAGCTCGTACGGGCCGTACGCGCGGGGCATGATCCGCATCTGCAAGGAGGAGTCGTTCCACCAGCGGCAGGGCTACGAGCTGTTGCTCACGCTGATGCGCGGCACCCAGGCCCAGCGGGACATGGTGCAGGACGCGGTCAACCGCTGGTGGTGGCCGTCGCTGATGATGTTCGGCCCGCCCGACGACTCCTCGCCCAACACCGCGCAGTCGATGGCGTGGAAGATCAAGCGGCACACCAACGACGAGCTGCGCCAGCGGTTCGTCGACATGAGCGTTCCTCAGGCCGAGAAGCTCGGGGTGACGCTGCCGGACCCGGACCTGAAGTGGAACGAGGAGCGGCAGCACCACGACTTCGGGGCGATCGACTGGGACGAGCTCAAGCGCGTGATCTCCGGCGACGGGCCGTGCAACGCCGAGCGCATCGCCAACCGGCGTCGGGCCCACGAGGACGGCGACTGGGTCCGTGAGGCCGCGATCGCCCACGCCGCGAAGAACTCCGGAAAGGCGGCGGTGGCATGAGCCGGAACAGTTGGCCGCTGTACGAGGTTTTTGTCCGCGGCAAGCGGGGTCTGAACCACGTGCACGTCGGATCGCTGCACGCGGCCGACGACGAGATGGCCGTGCACAACGCCCGCGATCTCTACACCCGCCGCAACGAGGGTGTGAGCATCTGGGTCGTGAAGGCCGCCGACATCACCGCGTCCAGCCCGGACGAGAAGGACCCGTTCTTCGAGCCCAGCGGCGACAAGGTGTACCGGCACCCGACGTTCTACGAGATCCCCGACGACGTCCCCCACATGTGAGCAGGCGGCCATGTTCGACAACGCTTACGAGGCCCTGGGTTCCGATGGTGACGCCCGCTGGGCCTTCGGGACCGGCTTCGCCGACCCACTGTCCGGTATGGACACCACCGTTCCGTCCGATGTGGACGCCGAGCGGCTGGCGGCGTACTGCCTGATGCTGGCCGACGACGCCCTGGTGATGTCGCACCGGTTGCAGGAGTGGTGCACGCGGGCGCCGGAGCTGGAGGACGAGGTCGCCCTGGCCAACATCGGGCTGGACCTGTTGGGGCAGGCCAGGTTGCTGCTGACCCGGGCCGGCAAGGCCGACGGCAGCGAGCGTTCCGACGACGACTACGCGTTCCTGCGGGACGCGCCGGAGTACCGGAACGTGCGGCTGGTCGAGTTGCCGAACGGGGACTTCGCCTTCTCCATGGCCCGGCTGCTGGCGTTCAGCACGTGGCGGCTGGCGTTGTTGCAGCGCCTGGTGTTGTCGGCGGACCCGGTGTTGGCCGCGATCGCGGCCAAGGGCGTCAAGGAGGTCACGTACCACCGTGACTACGCGGCGCAGTGGGTGGTGCGGCTCGGCGACGGCACCCCGCTGTCGCACGAGCGCATGCAGGCCGGATTGGCGGCGGTGTGGCCGTATGTCGGCGAATTGTTCGCCGCGCACCCGTCCGACATGGTCGATCCGGTGCTGGTCCGGGACGAGTTCGACGCCGTGATCACCCAGGTGCTCGACGCCGCCGGGCTGGCGCAGCCGGAATCCGTTGGCCCGGTTGAGATTCTGGGCCGCGACGGCTCGCACACCGAGTCGCTGGCCGAGATGCTGGCCGTGATGCAGAGCGTCGCGCGGGCCCATCCGGGTGCGACATGGTGACCGCGCAGGCCGTCGCCGAGACGGTGACCGACCCCGAACTGCCGATGCTGACCCTGGCCGAGCTGGGCGTGCTGCGGTCCGTCGTGGACGAAGGCGACCGGGTGGTCGTGGCCATCACCCCGACCTACACCGGTTGCCCGGCAATGGATGCCATGCGCGACGACCTCGACCACCGGCTGCACGAGGCCGGCTACCGGCAGGTGGAGATCAAGGTCGTGCTGGAGCCGGCCTGGACAACCGACTGGATCACCGAGTCCGGGCGGCGCAAGCTGGCCGAGGCCGGCATCGCCCCGCCCGGCGCCGCGCCTCGGCGTCCGGCCGGCCCGATTCCGTTGACCCTCGGGCCATCCATGCGGGTGGTGGCCTGCCCGCGCTGCGGAAGTGCCGACACCGTCGAGCTTTCCGGGTTCAGCGCGACCGCGTGCAAGGCGCTGCGGCAGTGCCGGTCCTGCGCCGAACCTTTCGAGCACGTCAAGGAGATCTGAGTGGCCACCACGTTTCACGCGCTCACGGTGTCCGAAGTGGAGCGACTGTGCGATGACGCCGTCGCCGTCACCTTCGACGTGCCCGGCGAGCTGACCGACCTGTACGCGTTCCGACCCGGGCAGTCGCTGACGCTGCGCCGGGAGATCGACGGCCGTGAGGAGCGGCGCTCGTACTCCATCTGCGCCCCGGCCGGCGCCAAGCCGCGCATCGGCGTGCGCGAGGTGCCCGGCGGGGCCTTCTCGCCGTGGCTCGTGCACGAGGTGCGGGCCGGCGACCGCATCGAGGTGCTGCCGCCGAGCGGGTCGTTCAGCCCCGACCTCGATGTGCCCGGCCATCACGTGCTGATCGCCGCCGGCAGCGGCATCACGCCGATCCTGTCGATCGCCTCCTCGGTGCTGGGCAAGTCGTCCGCGACGCTGCTGTACGGCAACCGGCGCACCGACTCCGTGATGTTCGCCGACGAGCTCGCCGACCTCAAGGACGCCAACCGGGAGAACCTCGACCTGGTGCACGTGCTGTCCCGGGAGCCGCGCGAGGCCGAGCTGTTCACCGGCCGTCTCGACGCCGACAAGCTTCGGGCCCTGCTGCCCGCGCTGCTCGACGTGGCCGAGGTCGACCACTGGTGGCTGTGTGGGCCGTACGGCATGGTCACCGACGCCCAGGCCGTGCTCGCCGAGCTCGGCGTGCCTCGGGAGCGGGTGCACCAGGAGCTGTTCTTCGTCGACGACCTGCCGCCCGAGCCCGTCCGGCACGCCGAGCCCGGCGTCGAGGGCCCCAGCTCATCGGTCAAGGTCCAGCTCGACGGCCGCACCACCGACGTCACGCTGCCCCGCGACGTGACCATTCTCGAGGGGGCTCAGCGGGTTCGCCCCGACCTGCCCTTCGCCTGCAAGGGCGGCGTCTGCGGCACCTGCCGCGCCCGCGTCGTCACCGGCGACGTGGACATGCGCCGCAACTTCGCCCTCGAACCCGCCGAGGTCGCCGCCGGCTTCGTCCTCACCTGCCAGACCTTCCCCACCTCCGACCACATCGAGATCGACTTCGACGCCTGACCGAGCAGCCCCCGAATCAATCCAACCAGGCGAACCTGGCAACGCCGGGCCGGCGCTCTCCCGGCTGCTCGCGACTGGTCCGTTCGGGGCGGCTCGACTCGTGGCGCCGTGCGGCAGCCGGATTGCCAGGTTCGGGGTCTAGCGTGGATTCGGGGGCTGCCTTCGACTCGGGTGTGCGACGATGCCCCCGGTTTCGATCCAACCAGGCGAACCTGGCAGTGCCGGGCCGGCGCCGGGTGGCGAGCTGCCCGGCCGGGGCTGCCCGGCCGGGGCTGCCCGGCCGGGGCTGCCAGGTTTGGGGCTGCCAGGTTTGGGGCGTAGCGTGGATTCGGGGGCTGCTCGGCGCCGATCGCCCACGGCAGATTCATTCATTCGGTGTGCGGCTGAGCGTGACTCGCGGGGGTCGGGAAGTCGATCATGGTGGGGTGAGGCTCGCCAAGGCGGTCAGTGATGTGCTGGACCCGAAGAACGTGGTGGTCGCGGGGCTGGTGGTGATCGGGTGGCGCACGGGCGGACCGACGGGGCTGGCCTGGGCGTTGCTGGCGGTGGTGTTCGCGGGAGTGGTGCCGGGGGTGGTGATCCGGCTGGGCATCGCCCGGGGCAGCTGGCACGACCCGCACGTCCGCACCCGGCAGGCGAGGCTGGTGGTGATCCCGCTGGTGATGGTGTCGGTGGGCGGCTGCATCGTCCTGTTCGCGCTGCTGGGGGCGCCGCCGATCCTGGTGGGGGCCCTGATCGCGATGATGACGGTGCTGGTCCCGCTCTTCCTGGTGACGCTGGCCTGGAAGGTGAGCGTGCACGCGGCGGTGGGCAGCGGGGCGGTGACGGCGTTCGCGGCGCTGATCAGCCCCTGGTGGATGCTGGGATTCGCGGCGGTGGCGGCGGTGGGCTGGTCGCGGGTGGTGCTCAAGGAGCACACGGTGGCCCAGACGATCGTGGGGGCGCTGATCGGGGTGGCGGCGACGGGCTCGGCGATCCTCCTGCTTGGACAGTGGTGAGCGGCGGAAAAGAGTCACGCGTGGGCCCGGCCGGCCCGTGTCACGATGAGGGTCGTGGCACTGGAGTGCACCTTCGCCGAGCTGGACGCCGTGGGGGAGGCGTTGGGGCTCACGCTCCGTCGATTCCCGTTCACGTTTCCGTATTACGGCAACGGCATCAACCGAACAGCCTTGCAGGCCAAGGTGGGAGCGAGCCTCGCACGGCGGGGACTGTTGCGGGACAACAGGTTCGTGCCCGAGCTGCACGAGACGTTGACGCTGTTCGGCACGGGCGAGCCGGCGGTCGGGCTGCTCGGCTCGGCCGGGGCGGAGCAGCTCACGGCACTGGGAGTGTTCGGTGTGGACCGCGGCGTGCTCGCGACCCGGCGCGACGAGGCCATCCGCTTCGAGTTCGTGCCCTGTGACGAGATCGTGCCGGCGCTGGTCGGGCGCTTGCCGGCCATGGCCGGTGCGCACGGCGAGCCGAACGGGCAGCCGCGGCTGGGCGGGGGATCGTTCGTGCTCGACGGCCACTGCATCGGCTGGGTCGACACGGAGGCGGGCCGGCATCTGGCGGTGACCAGCCGCGGGGAGGACGGGCGGACCCGGATCGAGTACTCGCCGGGCGACGGAGCGGCGCTGGAACGGCGGCTGCGGCTGGCCTTAGCTTAGGCTAACCTAAGGCAATGCTGAAGCAGTACAAGCTGGTCACGGTGACCGGCGCGCGTCAGGTCACGCCGCGCACCCGGCGGCTCACCTTCGGCGGCCCGGAGCTGGCCGACTTCACCGACGTGGCGCCGGACCAGCAGGTCAAGCTGTTCTTCGGACGCAACGGCGAGCCGCGGCCCTGGGTGCCGCAGCCGGCCGCGGACGGCGATGTGATGCGCTGGTACCGGTCGTACATGGCGATGCCGGAGGACATCCGGCCGTGGATGCGGGCCTACTCGGTGCGCGAGCATCGCGCCGAGGCAGCCGAGATCGACATCGACTTCTTCCTGCACGAGGACGGCTGCGGCCCGGCGACGAGCTGGGCCGCGGCCGCCGAGCCGGGCGACGTGGTGGGCCTGCTCGGCCCGTCGCCGAGCCAGCTGGCCGAGCCCGGCCCGTACGACTGGCGGCTGTTCGCCGGCGACCAGAGCGCGCTACCGGCCATCGCCGCCTCGCTGGCCGCGCTGCCGGCCGGCGCGAAAGCCTTGGCCTACATCGAGGTTGCCGACGAGCACGAGGTGCAGGAGCTGGCCCGTCCGTCCGGTGTCGACGTCCGCTGGGTCCACAGTGGACTGGTCGACGCGGTGCGGGACGCCGAGTTCCCGGCCGGTCCGGTGTACGCCTGGCTGGCCGGCGAGGCCTCGGTGGTCAAGGCCCTGCGTCGGCATCTGATCGGCGAGCGCGGCGTGGCCAGGGCCATGATCGCCTTCAGCGGCTACTGGCGGGTCAACGCCACCCAGGAGGAGATCGACATGTCCTGAGCCCGTCGCACCTCTTCCTCGGGATGTAGTACACCTGCTACATTCTGTCCGAGACATTGGACAGGGGGAGGGGTTCATGAGCGTGCTCGACGTTCGTGACCTGCGGATGCGCTACGGCACGGCCGATGTGCTGACCGGGGTCACGTTCCAGGCCCACCGGGGGGAGGTGCTCGCCCTGCTCGGACCGAACGGGGCGGGCAAGACCACGACGATCGAGATCCTGGAGGGATTCAGGAAGCGCTCGGCCGGCGAGGTCAGCGTGCTGGGCATGGACCCGGCACGCGCGGATGAACAGTGGCGCGCCAGGCTGGGGGTAGTGCTCCAGTCCTGGCGCGACCACCGCCACTGGCGGGTGCGCGAACTGCTCGCACACCTCGCCCGGTACTACCGGCCCTATCGCACGCCGTGGCCGACGGGCGAGCTGATCGAACGGGTCGGCCTGGCCGCCCACGCCGACCAGCGGATCAGCACGCTGTCCGGCGGCCAGCGGCGCCGGCTCGACGTGGCCGTCGGCATCGTCGGCCGGCCGGAGCTGCTGTTCCTGGACGAGCCCACGGCCGGCTTCGATCCCGAGTCACGGCGCGACTTCCACGACTTCGTGCACGAGCTGTCCGACTTCGAGGACACCACCATCGTGCTCACCACCCACGACCTGGCCGAGGCCGAGAAGCTGGCCGACCGGATCCTGATCCTGGCCGGCGGCAAGGTGATCGCCGACGGCTCGCCCGACGCCCTGTCGCGCCGGGTGGACGCGGCCACCGAGGTGCGGTGGACCCGGCACGGCGAGCGGTTCGTGCATCCCAGCACCGAGCCCACGGCGTTCGTGCGGGAGCTGCTCGCCCAGTACGGCGAGGAGATCGCCGATGTCGAGGTGCGCCGGGCCAGCCTGGAGGACACGTACATGGCGCTGGTGCGGGACTTCGAGTCCGGCGCCGGCGAGGCGGCCGTGCGCCAGTTCGAGGAGGTGACCCGGTGAACGCGATCAGGCTCGGGCTGGTCCGCGGCCGCATCGAGCTGCGGCACATGTTCACCATTCCGGCGGAGATCCTCCAGTTGTTCCTGCCGGTCACCGTTTTCATGGCGGTGATCGCGTTTCTGCGCTACGTCCCGGTGGGCGGCAGCACGGTGTCCCTGGGCGCGATGATGCTGACGGGCGTGATCGGCTCGAGCCTGACCTCCAGCGGCCTGACCCTGATGAGCACGGGCCTGGCCGCCGACCGGGAGGACGGCACGCTGCTGCGGGCCAAGGCGCTGCCCAACGGCATGGCGGCCTACCTGACCGGGAAGACCTTGGTCGCCTCTGTTTTCGCGCTGGTGGCGGTGGTGATCCTGCTGGTGTACGGGCTGCTGCTGTTCGACGACGTGGCCTTGCGCGGCGGCAGCGGTTGGCTGAAGCTCGTGCTGGTGACCGTGTTGGGGCTGTTCGCGACGCTGCCCATCGGCGGCGTGCTCGGCTCGCTGTTCCCCAACGCCCGCGTGTCCGTCGTCATCTCCATCCCGATCCTGGCGCTGACCGGCGTGTCCGGCATCCTGTTCCCGATCACCGTGCTGCCCGAGTGGGTGCAGTGGATTGCGCAGGTGTTCCCGATGTACTGGCTGGGCCTGGGAATGCGGTCCGCGCTGCTGCCCGATTCGGCGCTGGTGGTGGAGATCGGGCACTCGTGGCGGGACTGGCAGACTTTCGCGGTGCTCGGCGCGTGGGCGCTGCTGGGACTGGTCCTGGCCCCGACCGTGCTGCGGCGCATGACCCGGCGCGGCACGGGCGCCCCGATCCGAAAGGCGACACGGCGAGTTGGCTGAGGCACGGACGACCGAGACGGTGCACAACCGCATCGCCATGCTGCGGGCCGAGCGGGGCATCAGCCGCCGCCAGCTCGCGGAGGCGCTGGGCGTGCACTACCAGACCGTCGGCTACCTCGAACGCGGCGAGTACAGCGCCAGCCTCTATCTGGCGCTGCGCATCGCCGAGTACTTCGAGGTGCCGGTCGAGGTCGTCTTCTCCACCACGCCGTTTCCGAGGATCGGCAGCGAGGCCTAAAGCTGTTGCAGGAGGTCGATCACGGCCTCGAGCGCCTCGGCGGCGACCAGGGCGGCGACCAGCAGGGTGAGCAGGGCCAGGAAGCGGTAGCGGGGGCGGGCGGGGGTGAGCAGGGCGGCCACCCGCTGGGGGACGGGGCCGGCGGAAACGCCAAGGGCGGCAACGGAAAGCCGGGAGTGGCGGGCGGCGAGGGCGGCGGTGGCGACGGCACGGGCGGTGAGCACGCGGTCACCGATGGCGTCGGCGGCGACCTCGTCGGCCCAACGCTCCACTGTGTACCGAACGACGGCCCGCAGCGGCCACAGCAGGGGCTGGGCGGCGCTGGCGAGGTCGACGAACAGCACGAAGCGGTGGTGGCGCAGGGAAACGTGGGCTCGTTCGTGGGCTAACAATGCTCGGCGCTGGTCGGCGTGCAGGGCCCGGACCATGCCGCGGGAGACCACGACGCCGCCGGGCAGGGCGTAGGCCAGGGGCTCGTCGTCGGGCAGGATGGCCAGCCCGTCAACGGGAATCCGCCACGCGGTGCGCCGGTGCCAGGCGGCGATCGCCCCGGAACCGGTTGCGGCGACAAAGAGAGCAGCCAGGACCGCGCCCAGACGCGGGTCGCCGCCGAGGAACGAGGTCACCGAGGTGACGGCGAGGGTCACGGTGCTGGACACGGCCAGCAGCACCGAGATCCCGGCGATCAGCCAGCTGGTCGGGCGCGGCGGCCACGACCGGCAGCAGACCAACAGCCAGGCCAGCATCGGCGCCAGCAGGGGCACCAGCGCGCCGTCATCCATCCGAGTCCGCGAGCAGTTGTCGCAGCAGCACTTCGTCCTCCTCGCCGAGATCGGTCACGAACCGGGCCAGCACAGTGCGCCGGTCCGGCTCGGCGTCGAGGAGCTTACGCATCCGCCCGGCCACAATCCCGGGTTCGTCCTGCACTGGGGAGTAGGCGTACGCCCGACCTTGCCTCTCCCGTGCAGCCACGCCCTTGTCGTGCAGGCGGGACAGGATCGTGACCACCGTGGTGTACGCGAGCGAGCCGCCCAGCTCGGCCTGCACCTGGGCCGGGGTCATCGGCCCGTCGGCGGCCCACAGCGCCGCCAGCACCTCCGACTCGAGCTCCCCGGATCTGCGTCGCATCGGGACAATCTACGGCGAAAGACCACATACCTGTACGGGCGAAGTCAACTCCGCGCGATGAGGGCACGGACCAGCGGCGCGAACTCGGGGTTGCGCTCGGCCTCGGCCAGGGCGCGCTCCAGCTCGCCGTCGTTGACCGGGCGCGCGGCCTCCAGTAGCGCGAAGCCGGCCTCGGTGACCTCGGTGTAGATGCCGCGCCGGTCGGTGGGGCACAGGTAGCGGCGCAGCAGCCCCCGGTCCTCCAGCCGGTTGACCAGCCGGGTGGTGGCCGACTGGCTGAGCACCACGGCGTCGGCCAGCTGGTTCATCCGAAGGTGGTGCTCCTGCTGGGTGGACAGGGTCAGCAGCACGCCGTACTCCCGCACCGACAGCTCGTGCGAGGCCTGGAGCGCCCGTTCCAGCCGGTCCTCGATGCGGTTGTGCAGCGCCGCCAGCGTGCACCAGCCCTGCGCGCGGCGGACGTCCTCGTCGGCCAGTGTCACGGCTCACTCCTCCTCGGCTTGCCCGCGTCGACATGCCTGGGGCATCCTTGCGTGCAACATTATCAAGCGTCTGCAACTATTGCGGAAGCTCGCTAATTCAGTGTACTGGGAAGGGAAGATCATGCCCGTCGCCCTGCTCGCCCTGGCGGTCAGCGCATTCGGCATCGGCACGACCGAGTTCGTCATCATGGGCCTGCTGCCGGAGGTCGCGACCGACCTGCACGTCACGATTCCGACGGCGGGGCTGCTGATCTCCGGCTATGCCCTGGGCGTGGTCGTCGGGGGGCCGCTGCTGACGGTCGCCGGCAACCGGATACCGCGCAAGAACCTGCTGCTGGGCCTGATGGTGCTGTTCATCGCCGGCAACCTGATCTCGGCGGTGGCCCACAGCTACGCCCTGCTGCTGACCGGCCGCGTGGTCGCGGCGCTGGCCCACGGGGCGTTCTTCGGGGTCGGCTCGGTGGTGGCGGCCAGCCTGGTCCCGGCGGCCAAGCAGGCCAGCGCGATCGCGCTGATGTTCACGGGCCTGACGGTGGCCAACGTGCTCGGTGTGCCCGGCGGCACGGCCCTGGGGCAGGCCTTCGGCTGGCGGTCGACGTTCTGGGCGGTGACGGCGCTCGGCGTGGTCGGCCTGCTCGGCGTGGCGTTCCTGGTGCCGAAGCAGCCGCTGGAGCCCGGCCGGGGCCTACGCGGCGAGCTGGCGGTGTTCAAGCGGCCGCAGGTGCTGCTGGCGCTGGCCATGACGGCGCTGGGCTTCGGCGCGGTGTTCGCGGCGTTCACCTACATCGCGCCGATGATGACCCAGGTCGCGGGCTACTCGAACGGCGCGGTGACCTGGCTGCTGGTGCTGTTCGGCGTCGGCCTGGTGGTCGGCAACCTGATCGGCGGCAAGGCGGCCGACCGCAGGCTCATGCCCAGCCTGTACGTCATCCTGGCCGCCCTGGCCGTGATCCTGGTGGTGTTCGTCTTCACCGCGCACGCCCAGATCCCAGCGGCGATCACCCTGTTCCTGTTCGGCGCCATCGGCTTCGCCACGGTCCCGGGCCTTCAGACCCGGGTGATGCAGCAAGCCGACGGGGCGCCGGCGTTGGCCTCGACGGCGAACATCGCGGCGTTCAACCTCGGCAACGCCTTCGGCGCGTGGCTGGGCGGCGTGGCCATCGACGCCGGCCTGGGCTACACCGCGCCGAACTGGATCGGCGCGGTGCTCGCCCTGGGCGGCCTGGTCGTCGCGGTGGCCTCCGGCCTGCTGGAGCGCCGTCAGCAGACGTGGCCGCCCTCGACCTCCAACGGCACGACCGAGCCCGCGGCGGCCGGCGTGACGTGCAGCGTGAGCAGCCCGTCGGCGTAGACCGGGCGCACGTAGTCCCGCGTGTCCACGACCGTGTCGTCGGCGACGCTGCAACCGACACCGACGACACGGTCGATCGCGCTCGCCGCGACCAGGTCCCGAACCGACAGCGAACCGTGCAAAGCGTCCTGACCCGGGAACCGGAACGCACGACCGCCCTCGCGGGACGACACGACGGCGAAGTCCGCGGGCCCGTCCGACTCGAACCACACGGCGTGGTGCGGGGACGGTTCCCGCACTACCTGCGTGCACAACAGGGTGGCCGAAGGGGCCAGCTCCAAGGCGTAGTGCTCGGCCTCGTGTCGGTCCCGGTGCCCGCCGTCGGAGGAGTAGAGCGTCACCGGACGTCCACGAAGATCGGATTCGAGTACGTCCACAGGTCGCTCCAGGGGTCCACGCCGCCGGCCGGGTCCATGCGAGGCTCGATCGAGCCATCGGCGTGCACGTTGCCGTCCGTGCCGCGCAGCCGCACGTAGAACGGGGCCCGCACGTTGCGGAAAGTGTGCTGGAAGACAGCCACGGGCACGAACCCGCGCCGCGTCTCGAAAGATTCGACGACCCGCACGTTCGGCGTGGCGAAAGTGTCGCGGTCGGCGACCGGCCCGGTGACCTGGCCCTGGATCAGGTCCAGGCGAGCCAGCTTCGGCACGCTGCCGCCGGCGTTGGGCCGGGTCGCCAGCCGGGCCACGATCAACACCGTCACGTTGCCGCCGCGCCGAACCGTCGTCCGCCCACCCAGGGTGACCGGCCAACCGCCCTCGTCGGAGAACACCGTGACCTCGAGACCGGCGAGCAGCCCGCCCATGGCCACCCACACCCGGCCGTTGCGGATGCCGTCCATCACCGCGCGGTAGCTGCGGTCGGTGGCCCCGACGACGGTCCGCGAGTACTGGCCCGGCCAGAAGTCGGCCCAGCTGTGCTTCACGCCGGAATCGACCGGGTCCAGGTGCTTGCCGGTGGCGTTGTAGTCGGCGTCGGGGGAGGGGCTGGTCAGCGTGTCGCCGAAGTTGCGGTGCGAGTCCGAGTTGGACGTGATCCACCAGCCCTTGCCCTCGGCCAGCATCGAGTCCCACAGGCCGCCGAGCTTGGCGGTCATCCAGTCGAAGCCGCCGTGGGTGCGGTAGAGCTCCAGCGGATAGCCGGGCCACGAGTCGACGCCGGGGCTGTTGGAGTAGCCGCCGCGGGCCGCGCCGTTGCCGCCCAGCGCCACGGGCGTGCTGTCGGCCTGGGCGCCGGGGGAGCCCTCCATGCCGACGGCGATGTGCGGGGCGGTGTCACGCCAGTTGCGCAGCTCGTGCGGGGACAGCCGGCCGTTGCGGGACGGGTGGTTGGCCAGGAACAGCGCCGAGTTGATCTTGCCGGCCCTGACCTGGGCGTCCAGCCAGCGCAGGCCCTGCACGGCGGCCAGCTCGTTGGCCGGGGAACTGGGGTTGGTGCCGTTCACGTTGCCGTCGAACAGCCGCTCGAACGTTTGCAGCATCTGGGCTTCGTCGTGCGAGCAGTCGAAGAACACCGTGGCGTGCTCGGCGGCCGGGGTGTTCCACTCCAGGCCCTGCCACAGCAGCAGCCCCCGGTGTTTCCGCCGGGACGCCAGCACGTCGGCGTAGGTCTGCTGCACCGCGTACTTCTCGTGGGCCAGGTAGCCGTGGTCGGTGATGACCATCCAGTCCAGGCCGTTGCGCACGCCCCCGGCGACCTGCTGCTCCACGGTGTACATGGCGTCGTTGGAGTACTGGGTGTGGATGTGGTGGTCGCCGGCCAGCCACTGGTAGCGGCCGGGGCTGTCCCAGGTGGGGCTGGCGGACGCCGTGCCGGCGGTCAGCGCGCCCGCGCCGGCGACCGTCGCGCCGAGCAGGCCGGCGTTGCGCAGGAACCGTCTGCGGCTCACGTCCAGGGGGCGGAGTTCCCGTTCCTGAACGGACATGTCGGCATAATCGGGCGTGTCGCCATGGTGGTGGTGATGGTGGTGGTGCTCGTGCACGGCGTCTCCTCAGGTCTGCGCACACCCGCTGTGGCCGGCCGGACGCTAGGAGCCGGAGATGGCCGGCGCGTGTCCGCGGGCTGAACTCGGGGCGGTTCACCTGGAACGAACAGAGTCGAAACCTCGCCGACACGGGAGACCTTGCGCACGGTCCTATCGTGAGCCTCGTGGTGGAGGTCGGTCGGACCGGAGCTCGCTTCGGGTCGGCGCGCAACCGCGACCGGTGGGAGGACGTCGAACCGGCCGTGGAACAGCGCGAACCGGAGCTACCCGAGCCGGAGGAGTCGGGCCAGCACGACACTGGCCAGCACGAGTTGGCTCCCGAGATCGGGAGAACCGGCGCGCGGTTCGGGTCGTCGCGGGCCCGTTGGCGCTGGCAGCGCGGTCCCGACGAGGAGCCGCCGGCCGAACGGCCGCGGGGCGAGCCGCCGCGTGGCCTTGAGCCGGCCGTCGACGAGCAGCGCTACGACGAGTGGCTCAACGGCGGCCCGCGCGAGGAGCCGGACGAGGCGCTGAGCACCCAGGCGCTGCCGATGCCGCCCCGGTCGGCGCCGCCTCCGCCGCCGGCCTATCCCGAGGACGACTTGGCGTGGGACGACCTCGGTCCCGGCGAGGAGCCCAGCTCGTTGGTGCGCCCTTACGCGCGGACCGGCGGCCGGACCGAGGCGAGTCGGGAACTGAGGCTGGAAACACTGATCTCCGTGCGCAATCCTGACGTAGTACTCGTCATGGAACACCGACGCATCGTGGAGCTCTGCGAGCAGACCCGCTCGGTCGCCGAGGTCGCGGCCGCGCTGCCGGCGCCGCTGGGCGTGGCCCGTGTCCTGATCGACGACCTCATCGAGCTGGGAGTGCTTACGGTGTTCACCGGAGACAGCCGCCCGGACGAGGCGCTGCTGGCCCGGGTGCTGGCCGGTCTGCGCAGACTGTGACCCGTCGGTAACGCTTGACGACCGTCAGGAAGGCGTGAAAAGTTCTCGGCTACTCCGCCGAACGGAGTCCCGGCAGACCAGCCATCCAGGCGGCAGCCGAGGCGAGGAAAGGGGCTGGCCACGTTCCGACTCGCCGACACGGGCCCGCAGCACGAGCCGACCCCGCGACAGGTCGCCGATGATCTTGTCGCGATGCTCAGCTTAGCGGAGAAGATCCAACTCACTCAGCAGGCCCAGCCCGCGCTGCCGCGGCTCGGCCTGCCGGCCGCGGACCTGACGGTGCGCGGCGCCACCGAGGGCATCGAGTCGGACTTCCCGCCGCCGCTCGCGCTGGGCAGCAGCTGGGACCCGGAACTGGTGGCCCGCATCGGGGCCGCGATCGCCGACGAGGTCCGCGCGACCGGCGGGCTGGTCCGGGAGGTCCCGGTCGCCTACCCGTCCTACGACCCGCGGCAGGCCGACAACGACGGCGGATTCGCCGAGGACCCGTTGCTGTGCTCCAAGCTGGCCACGGTGTACGCGCTGGGCATGCGCGGCCCGGAACGGGCCCACCCCAAGACGGTGCCGGTGCTGCGGCACGTGGACATGGGCCGCTGCTCGGTGGCGCCCGGCTTCAACCTGCGGGTGTTCAACGAGTACGAGCTGCCGGTGTGCCGCGCGGTGTTCGAGACCGGCGGCGGGGCCGGGGTGGTGCTGTCCCAGCTGCTGATGGAGGACTACCCGGCGCTGGCCGCGCAGCTGGTGCGGTTCGTGGTGCGGGGCTGGAGCGACGGCGAGGCGGCGATCTGGAGCGAGAAGCTGCCGGACCGGCCGCTGACCTCCGGCGGCCAGGCGCTGGCGCTGCGGCTGGGGGCCGACGCCTTCCTGGGCGGCGGCGACACCGTCGAGGAGATCACCGAGGCCTACCACCGGGGCGAGATCACCGAGCCGCTGATCACCGCCGCGGCCCGCCGGATGCTGATGCTGCGCCTGCAACTGCTGGCCTCCAGCACCGGCCCGGTGATCGTGGACCGGCCGGGGCACCGGGAGCTGGTGCAGCGGGCCGCCCGCGAGTCGATCGTGTTGCTGCGCAACGACGGCCTGCTGCCGCTGCTGGTCGGGCCGGGCATGCGGCTGGCCGTCATCGGCCCGCACGGCGAGGGGCTGGCGGCCGAGCTGGGCCGGCGGGTCACCGCGCAGCACGTGAGCGGTTCGGACCGGGTCACCGTGGCCGGGCTGGACGGCGAGTTCGAGCTGACGGAGTGGCGGCACGGCCGGTACACGCTGGAATCCGAGACCATGGTGGTGGACGCGATCACCGGCCCGGACGGCGAAGTGACCACTGTGGACGGTCAGCCGCTGGAGTGGCAGCGGGTGACCCACGGCATCGCCGACGCGGTGGCGCTGGCCCGCGAGGCCGACGTCGTGGTGCTGGCCGTTGGCGGCCATCCCGAGCTGGACGAGGGAGACCGGTCGACGCTGGAACTGCCGCCGCAGCAACACCAACTGATCCGCGCCGTGCGGGCCGCCAACCCCAACGTGGTGCTGGTCGTGCGCAGCGGCTATCCGTACGCGCTGCGCTGGGAGGACACCTACCTGCCGGCGATCCTGTGGAGCGCGCACCCGGGCCAGGCCTGCGACCGGGCGACCGCGGAGATCCTGTTCGGCGACCACGCCCCGTCCGGGCGGCTGCCGCAGACCTGGCCGCGCGGCGACGAGGACCTGCCGCCCACCCTGGACTACGACCTGATCCAGGCCGGCGGCACGTACCTGTACCAGGAGGCCGAGCCGCTGTACCCCTTCGGCCACGGCCTGACCTACACCACGTTCGAGTACGACAACCTGGACCTGAGCGCCCGGGTGATCGACGCCAAGGGCAGCGTCACCGTGACCGTTCGGGTCCGCAACACCGGGTTCCGCGACTGCCACGAGATCGTCCAGCTCTACACCCGCCAGCTCAACTCGCAGGTGCGGCAGCCGCGAAAGGTGTTGCGGGACTTCAGGAAGGTGCTCGTGCCGGCCCGGGGCAGCCAGACCGTCACGTTCCGGCTGCGCGCCGCCGACCTGTGCTTCTGGGACGTCAACGGGGACAAGTGGACGGTGGAAACCGCGCTGCACGAGGTTTTTGTCGGCGGCTCGTCGGCGAAACCGGCCGCCAGCGCCGTTCTCGACGTGCACGGCAAGACGCTCGCGCCCCGTGCGCTGGCGCGGACCTCGGTCAAGGCCCACTGCTACGACGAGTCGATGGGGCTGGCGCTGGTCGACATGTCCACCGAGACCGGCCCGGTGGTGTCGGCGGTCAAGGACGGCGGCTGGCTCGGCCTGCTCGGCTACGACCCGACCGGCTGCCGCAGCTGGAGCGTCACCGCGTCCAACGACGGCGACGAGCCGGTGTCGGTGGAGCTGCGGGCCGGCGCGCCGGACGGCCGGCTGCTGGGCACCGTGCTGGTGCCGCCGACCACCGACCGCCGCCGGTACGCCGTGGCCACCGGGTCGCTGATGCCGGCCGACGAGGTCGGCGACTTCTTCGTGGTGTTCCCGGAGAAAGGACCGTGGATCACCAGGATCGCCTTCGCCTGAGTCCGCAAGCCCGGGCTCACCCGATCTGGATCGAGCGCTTGGCCAGGCCGAGCCAGAAGCCGTCGATCACGGTGCGCTGCGTGGACAGCTCGTCCTCGCCCGCGCCGAGCGTGACGAACAGCGGCGCGAAGTGCTCGGTGCGGGGGTGGGCCATGCGCCCGGCCGGGGCCTTGTTCTCGAAGTCCAGCAATGAGTCCAGGTCGCCGCTGTCCAGGGCCCGGTGGCCCCAGTCGTCGAACTCGGTCGACCACGTCGGCGTGCCCTCGGCCCGCAGCGCCCGCAGGTTGTGGGTGAAGAAGCCGCTGCCGATGATCAGCACGCCCTCGTCGCGCAGCGGCGCGAGCTTGCGGCCGATCTCCATCAGCCGCTCGGGATCCAGCGTGGGCATGGACATCTGCAGCACCGGCACGTCGGCGTCCGGGTACATCTCCACCAGCGGCACGTACGCGCCGTGGTCGAGGCCCCGGTCGGGGACGTCGTGCACCGAGGCGCCGAGGAGCTGACGGACCCGGTCGGCCAGCTGCGGCGCGCCGGGGGCGGCGTACCGCACGTCGTAGTAGCGCTGCGGGAAGCCCCAGAAGTCGTAGACCAGCGGCACGGTGGTGGTCGCCGACAGGCTCAGCGGGGCCTCCTCCCAGTGCGCCGAGACCATCAGGATCGCCTTGGGCTTGGGCAGGTCCTTCGACCACGCGGCCAGCTGGCCGGTCCACAGCTCGTCGTCGGCCAGCGGCGGCGCGCCGTGGCTGAGGTACAGGGTGGGCAGACGCATGGGACAACCTCCCGCCTAGTTGTTGAACTTTCAACAGGATAGGCGGGAGGTAGTTCAAATTTCAAGTACAGCTACCAGGTGACCGGCAGCTCGGTCACCCCGGACAGCGCGCCCATCGGCCGCCGCGGCACCTCGTCCACCGGCACGGCCAGCCGCAGCGTCGGGATGCGGCGGAACAGCTGGGTGAAGGCGATCTCCAGCTCGGCCCGGGCCAGGTTCTGGCCGAGGCACTGGTGGATGCCGAAGCCGAAGGCCAGGTGGTGGCGCATCGGGTTGGCCACGTCCAGCTCGTCGGACTGCTCACGGTCGGCGATGGCGCTGGCCACCAGCACGCCGTCGCCGGCCTTGATCGTCACGCCGCCGAGCTCGATGTCCTCGGTGGCCTGGCGGGGCAGCATGCCGGCGATAGTCAGGTAGCGCAGCAGCTCCTCCACGGCCGCCGGGACCGCCGCCTCGTCGGCGCGGACCTTGGCCAGCTGCTCGGGGTTGTCCAGCAGCAGCATCGTGCCCAGCGAGATCATGGTGGACGTGGTGTCGTGGCCGGCGATCAGCATCACCATGCCCAGGGTGGCCAGCTCGGCCTGGTCGAGGTGGCCCTCGGCCAGCTGCTCGGCGACGAGGTCGTCGAGCAGGCCCTCGCCCGGGTTCTCGATCTTCCTGCCCACCAGCTCGTGCAGGTACTTGATCAGGTTCTGGAGGGCCAGGCCGTCGGCGTCGAGCCGGCGGCGGGACTGCTCCTCGAAGAACTCGTGGTCCTCGTAGGGCGCGCCCAGCAGTTCGCAGATCACCGTGGACGGCACCGGCAGCGCGAAGCCGGCCAGCAGGTCGGCCGGCGGCCCGGCGGCGATCATCGCGTCCAGCCGCTCGGTCACGATGCGCTCGATCCTGGGCCTGAGGGCGTTGATCTTGCGGACCGTGAAGGACGGGATCACCATGCGCCGCAGGCGGGTGTGCACCGGCGGGTCGTTGGCGACCAGCGTGGCGTTCATGTTGGTCGGCCGGTTCATCGCCGGCAGCGGCGCCGGCGACGGGAAGCCCGGCCGGCCTCGGTCGGACGACACGCGCGGGTCGGACAGCAGCGCGCGGGCCTCGGCGTGGCCGGTGACCAGCCAGGCGGTGCTGCCGTCGTAGAGCCGGACCTGGCTCACCGGTCCGCGTTCGCGCAGCTCAGCCGCCCCGTCCGGCGGGTCGAACGGGCAGGAGCGGGTCAGCTGGAGATCCGGGATGGTGTCGGTCATGAGTGTTCCCCCACTGCTTTAAGAAACGTACAGTATCTTCATTTCGAGGCTAGACTCCCCGGACAAGAAACGCAACGGATCTAATCGGGAGCCCCATGTCCGGCGCTCGACGACGCGGCGAGGAACTGGAACACGCGCTGCTCACCGCCGCGTGGGCCGAGCTGCTCGAGGTCGGCTACCCCAAGCTGACCATGGAGAACGTGGCCGTGCGGGCCGGCACCAGCAAGCCGGTGATCTACCGCCGCTGGCCCACCCGGGCCAAGCTGGTGATCGCCGCCCTCGCCCACAACCTGCCGCTGCAGAACGAGGACGTCGACACCGGCTCGCTACGCGGCGACCTGCTGGAGATCGTCGGCCGCGGCATCCGCCGCTACACCCGCATGCCCGGCGACACCCTGCCCGGCCTGATCACCGAGACCTTCCGCGACCCCGAGGTCTTCGAGGAACTCCGCGGCCGTCTCCGTCAGGACGAGGTCGTCCAGCTCCTCCGCCCCCTGCTCGCCCGCGCCGTCGCCCGCGGCGAACTGGCCACCGACCAGATCAGCGACCGCGTCCTGCGCCTGCCCTTCGACCTCCTGCGCAGCGAAACCCTGCTCTACGGCGTCCTCGTCGACGACACCACCATCACCGAGATCATCGACGACCTGGTCCTCCCCCTCTACCACCACCACGCCGGTTCAGCGGCGGGCTAGGGTGTCGATGATGCCTTCGCAGGTGCGGACCACGGTCTTGGCGGCGTCGGTCTGGGCGCGGCGCCACACGGGGTTGGAGGCGTAGGCCTGCCAGCGGTCCAGGACGCCGAGGGCGAGCTGGAGGTGGTCCTGGTCGTCGTCGAGGCCGAGGCGGCTGGCGGGGCTGGTGCCGCCCCGGCCGAGCAGGCGTTCGGCTTCGGCGGCGATCTCGCTGGGGAGCTCGACGCGGCCGGTCTGCAACGCCGCCAGCAGGCGCAGTTCGCGGAAGTCCTGGGTGGTGACCTGGATCCGCTCGACCTCGGCGTGCAGGCCCCGGGCGTCGGGGCGGGGTTCGGCCCGCAGCACGGTCTCGACGGCGACCAGAGCCGAGCGGGCCTTCAAAACCGGGGCGCGCTCGGTGAAGTGGCGTTGGACCGCCAGCCGAAGGTCGTTCAAACCGCTGCGCTGCACCAGTTCCGTGGCCAGGCGGCTGGGATCGCCGTAGCCGCGGCGCACCAGGGTGGTGGACAGGCGCACGCCGAACAGGCCGAGCCGTTCCAGCAAACCCTGCCGCAGCACGACATCTTCCAGCGACGGGTTGAGGAACCGGTCGGTGGACAGGAGAAGCTCGTCGAGCTCCTCCCGGGGCAGCGCGGCCAGGGCGGCCAGGGTGTCGAACTCGGCGTCGGTCAGGGTGCGGCCGGCGACGGCCAGAAGTCCGTCCACGGCAACGACATCCTGGCACAGCTCGCCCAGCTCGGGCTCGGCCCGCAGCCGCCGGGCGACCATCTTGGCCGAGGTCATGGCGTCGACCCGGCCGCCGCCGAGCTCGTCGGCCCGCGACAGCACGACGATCGTGTTGACCGGAATCGGATTGCCCTGGAGGGCCTGCCGGTCCTCGGCCCGCACCGGCCCGGTCAGGTGCAGCACGGCGTCCACATCGGACGTGTGCCCCTCGACGAAGTCGTCCTCGTCCAAGGCGTCCAGCAGGGTCGACTTGCCGGCCTTGGCTCGGCCGGTGACGCCGACCCGCAGCGGCTCGTCGAACAGCTGCCGTTGCTGGGTGAGGAAGTTCACCGCCTTGACGCTGCCGCGGTACAGGCGCAGGGCCCACTCCAGCATGGCCCGGGCGTCCTCGGTGAGCACCTCCTGGGTGATCATGAGGTCAGCGCCAGGGCCTGGGCACGCTGCCGGAGCGCCACCAATGTGTTGATCTCCTCGGTGATGGTCTGGTTGCGCTGGTTGCGGGCCTGCAGGTCGGCGGTGGCCAGCTCGCGGGCCCGCCGGATGGAGTCGCTGAGCGCGTCCTGCAACTGCTCGGCCTGCTCGGTGAAGTGGTCCCGCAACCGCCGCTGCACCTGCCGCAGCGCGTCCCGGCTGTGTTTGCCCACTTGGAACACCAGCTCGTCGACGTGCCGCTGCACCGCCGTCTTGGCCACGGCCTGACGGCGTTTGAGCTGCATGTCCCGATCTTCCTGCAACGTCTTCGCGCCCATCACGGCGCCGGCGCCGACGGACACGAAGTTCACCAGCCCCATGCCCAGCAGGCTGGTCAGCAGGCCGAACATCAGCATGCCGCTGTACGAGCCGCGCAGGCCCGTGATCGCCTTGTTGGCGATGCCGGGCGGGGCCAGGTCCGGGGTGTGCAGCCCGCCCAGCCGCTCCAGCACCGAGGCCGGATCGCGGAAACCCAGTTCCGGCAGGGTGCCGCGGCTCTCCTCGTCGAACTGCTCGGCGATGCGCTGGGCCAGCCAGTGGGTGCGCTCCACGGTCCAGTCGTAGTTGCGCAGCACGGCGTCGGTGAGCTTGTCGGCCAGCCAGTCGCCGAACTGCTCCCAGGTCTTGGCCGGATCGGCCTTGTCGAAGGCCTCGTCGGTGTGCCGCAGGATGATCCGGGTCCGCTCGCGCAGATCGTGGTCCACATCGGACATCAGGTCGGCCATGCCGTCCATCAGCATGTTCTGCCACCGCGAGGACTGCCGGCGCAGCAGTTCGGCCGCGCGCTGGGCGTCCTCCAGCCCGGCCAGCGAGGACGGGTCCTGTGTGGACAGTTCGGCCCGCAGCCCGAGCGAGGCCTGCTCGGTCACGGCCAGGATCGCCTCCGAGGCCGACCGGCGGGCCAGCAACCCGGCCTGGGCCTTGACCGTGTTCTCCAGGTATCCCACCAGGGCGGGAAAACCGGATTCCTCGTTGACCGCGGTGCTGCCGGTGGACAGGGCCCGCTCGCGCAGCACCGAGGACACCGCGACCAGGGGGATGGCCAGCCCGGCCTCGGCCAGCATCATCCGGTCGCGTTCCAGGTGCGACCGCCAGCGCGGGCTCATGTCGGTCTTGGTCAGCACCCCGAGCACGTTGGGGCAGATGGTGGTGGCGAACCGCAGGAACTGCAGCTCGGTGGGGGAGAGCTCGGTCAGCGAGTCGGTCACCGCCAGCACCGCGTCGGCCTCGGCCAGCTCGGCCAGGGTGCGGCTGGTGTGCTCGGACCGCAGGCCGTCCACACCGGGAGTGTCGACGATGACCAGGCCGCCGGACAGCACCGCCCGGGGCACCCCGATCTCGGCCCGGACCACCTGCCCGCCGCTGATCTCCTGGGCGACCTGCTCAAGGCCGACCGACTCCAGCCGCTGCTGCCCGGGCCGCACCACCGCCGCCCAGGCCTGCTCGGCGTGCCGGATCACCGCGGGGGCGGCGCTGGCCACGTCGTCGTGCACCGGGCACACCGACACGCCCAGCAGGGCGTTGACCAGCTGGCTCTTGCCCTGTTTGAGACCACCGACCACGACGACCCGGATCGCCGGGTCGGCGAGTCTGCCCCGCAGGCGGCTGAGCCTGCTGGTCAGGTCGCGCCGGCGGCCGATGGCCGGCTGTCGGAGCGCCTCGTCGATCACATCGAGGGCCGTCATGGTCATCACCCGAAAGATTGTGTCCTTTCCGATCGGGTGATGCACACCAGGCCGGGCCCACGCTGAGGGAGCGGGCCCGGCCTGGAGATCACATGCCGACGTTCGGAGCTGTGCCGATCAGAGATCCGGACAGGATCAGAAGCCGGGCAGGTGGGAGGCGTCGAGGTTGTGGGTCACGTCGTTGACGTGCACGCCGCCCAGGTTGATGTTGCCGATGTCGCCGATGTGGTTGTCGGAGCCGATGTTCAGGTCCTTGACCGTGGTGTCGGCCACGTCGCCCACGTGCTGGAGCACCTGGTCGCCGTGCACCGTGTTGGCCACCGTGTTGACCGTGTCCAGGGTGTGGGACACGTTCGCGACGCTGGTCGCGGCGCTGATCGGGTCGTGCGCGATGCCGGTGACCACGTGGATCGGGTCGCCGGCGGCGATCTTGGTGATGTCGGTGATGTTGTTGGCCGTGCCGGCCACCACCTTGGTCAGGCCGTCCACGTCGACCGAGTGCACCGCGGTGGTGACGTGGCCGCTGGCGTCGGCCACGACCTTGCCGGCCACCGGCACGCCGCCGGCGACACCGGCGACGGTGTGGGTGGTGGTGTCCAGCGTCTTGGTGATGTCGGCGTCCGCGGTGGCGGTCACCGAGCCGACGGTGCCGACCAGGGTCTCGGCGGTCGGGACGGCCGGGATGCCGCCGTGGGCGACGACCGGCACCTGGGCGGCCAGCTGCTGGACCTGGTCCAGGGAGCGGGCCGGGTTGGCGGCCACGCCGCGGACCTGGTCGACCAGCGCGGTCGGGTCGGCCGGCAGGCCCGGCACGGTGGGCAGGCCCGGGACGGCCGGGATGGCGGCGGTGAGGCCGTCCAGCGGCAGGTTGGGCAGGGTGGGCAGGCCGGCGGTGGGCAGGCCGGCCACCGGGAGGGCGCCGGTCAGGGCGTCGACCGGGAGGGCGCGGGCGACGCCGTCGACCGGCAGGGCGCCGGTGAGGCCGTCCACGGGAAGAGCGCCGGTCAGGCCGTCGACCGGCAGCGCGCCGGTGAGGCCGTCCACGGGAAGAGCACCGGTGAGACCGTCGACCGGGAGAGCGCCGACGGGCAGGTCGCCGACGGGCAGGTCGCCGACGGGCAGGCCGCCAACGGGCAGGCTGCCGACCGGGAGGGCGCTGGTCAGCTGGTGGGCCAGCTGCTGGAGGGTGTCGATGGCGCCGCCGGTGCCCGGCAGCGAGGGCAGACCCGGCACCGCGCCGGCGACGGTCTGCTCGAACGCCTCGACCACGTGGGTCGGCGCGTAGTCCATCACGAGCGGCAGGATCTCGTGCACGTCGGCGGCGGTGATGTCGCCGAGGCCAGCGGTCTGCAGAACACCCTCGGGGTTGCTCACGAACTGCGTCAGCGAAGCGGGGTCGCTGAGCAGCTTCAGGGTGAAGGCTTGCAGCGTCATGGCCATGGGGTGGTGCTCCTGACTTCCATCGGGGGACTTGACGGGGAGAGTCACGGTCTGCGCCGTGATGGAGACGAACCGTAGGGGCTCGCCGCCCGTACGCCATCCGGGATCACTCCCAGTCCTGTCGGCCCGAGCACTAGGGATCGGGCTCGGGGCCGGGCCTGGGGGACTAGGGAACCCCCTTCGTTACGGGCCCAGATCACGAATGGGTTACCTTGGCCCCTCACGACATGAGCCCCGGCCGCAGCGCCTCGCGGAGGAACACTTGCCGTACACGCTAGGGATCGATGTCGGCGCCAGCCGCGCCGCCGCGGCCATCACCAGGCTCGACGGACCCCACCGGGGCGCCCCGCACCCGGTCTCCCCGGTCTCGGCCGACCCCGGCCCGTTCGTCGGCCGCATCGGCGACGACGTGCCCATCGTCCTGGGCAATCGCCAGCACAACGCGCACGAGTTGATGGCATCGGGCATCGACCGCATCGTCGAGCAGGTCGCCGCCCACCACGGCGACCGGCCGGCCCGGGTCACCGTCACGCACCCGCCCACCTGGGGCCCCTACCGCATCGACCTGCTGCGGGACGCGCTGTCCCGAGTCGGCTTGGGGGACTCGGTCCTAGTGCCCGAGCCGGTCGCCGCGGCGGTGGCCGCCGCCGCCCGGCACCGCATCGACGGCCCGGCCCCGATCGCCGTGTACGACCTCGGCGGCACCTCGGTGACGGCCACCCTGCTGCGACCGGTCCAGGGCGGCTTCGAGATCATCGGCCGCTCCGAGACCGCACGGCACCCGGCCGGCGCCGACTTCGACGACGAACTGGTCGCCCTCGTGACAGCGGGCAATCCGAACGCTGGCGCGGGCCGACCGGACCCCGGCGCGGCCTGGGACGACCTGCTCAAGCTGCGGCAGGAGTGCGTGCAGGCCAAGCACGCGCTCTCCGCCGCGGCCGAGGTCGTCGTGTCGCCGTCGCAGGTCCGGGTGACCCGTGGCGAGTTCGAGGAGCTGATCAGACCGTTGTTGCACCAAGGAGTGGATGTCTTGCTGCGGGCGTTGTCGGGTGCGGGTCTCACGCCGGACCGGCTGGGCGCGGTGGTGCTCGTCGGCGGCTCGGCGCGGATGCCGCTGGTCCGCCAGGTGCTGATGGAGCGCCTGCGCCGGCCGGTGCTGGTGGACGGCGCGCCGGAGGCCACCGTGGCCGCCGGGGCGGCGCTGCTGGCCTCGCGGTCGCTGCCCGAACCGGGTAATCCGGTCGCCGAGACGGTGGTCATGGCCAAGATCACCGACGAGACCGTGGTGCTGTTCCCGATGCAGGACCCCGACCTCGACGACGACGAGGACAAGACCGAGGAGCCGCCGGCCAGACCGCCGGTGGAGACCGAGCCCCCGGAGCTGGTGCCGGCCAAGCCGGCGCTGGCCGCGGCCGCCCCGCGTCCCGCCGGCCGGCGCCGCCGGCGCAAGGCCAGCCGGCGCGGCCTGGTCATCGGCATCATGACCCTGTTGCTGGTGCTGGCCTGCGCCTATCTCGTTCTGCAGTACTTCAACACCCCAATAGGGGGCGGTCTGTGACGGTGCTGGAGACCGATCTGCGGCAGCTGGACGAGTCGATCACCGCCGACCCGTCCGCGCCGAGAGTGGTCGGGGTCCGCGCGCCCGGCGGTTACGGCAAGACCGCCCTGCTCACGCGGTGGGCCCAGCTCTATCGCGACGCCGGCGTGCCGGTGTACGACGGCCGGCACGAGCTGCCGACACGCGACGCGGCCGTGCTCGTCGACGACGCCCACCGGCTCGACGACGACCGGCTGCGCGCGCTGCGGGGGCTGGCGGTCTCGGGCAGCGCCCAGCTGGCCGTGGCCTACCGGCCGTGGCCGCGGCGGGCGGCGCTGACCGAGCTGGTCGACGCCGTGACCCGGGTGCGGCCGCCGGTGCTGCTCGGGCCGCTGAGCCGGGCCCAGATCGGCGAGCGGGCCGGGCTGCTGCTCGGCGCCAAGCCGTCGGACGACCTCGTCGACCTGGTCGGCGAGCAGACCGGCGGCGTGCCCCGGTTCGTCGACCGGCTCGTACGGGCCGTGTCTGGCACCACCGACTGTTCGGTGCCGGCCGCGGCGGTCGAGGCGTTCCGTTATGAGGTGGAGAACCTCGACGACGGCGTGCGCCGGCTGCTGCTGGCCACCGCCCTGGGCGCGGGCCTGCGGACCGACCTGCTGGCCTCGCTGCTGGGGCTGGACCTGGAGGCCCTGGGTGACGCCATGGACGGCGCCCGGGCCAGCGGCCTGGTCGACGAGTACGGGATGCTGCTGCCGATAGCGCAGCGGGCGCTGGTCGCGCTCAGCCCGTGGGAGCGGCGGCTGAGCCTGCACCAGCGGCTGATCGAGATCCAGCAGGCCCGGGGCGGTCCGCTGCTGCCGCTGGTCCGTCCGCTGCTCGGGGCGCCGGTGAGCGGGGCGCTGTTCGCCTCGGCGTTCAAGACCGCCGGGGACGAGGCGCTGGCCGAGTCGCCGGCCCTGGCCGCCCGGCTGTTCACCGCCGCCGTCGACGCCGGCGAGCCGGCGCTGGCGTTGGCGGCGCGGCGGGCCGAGGCCGCCGCGCTGTCCGGGGACCTGGACGGCGGCTTACGGCTGGCCGACCAGGCGATCGCCGCCGAGGCGGCGGCCGACCGCGCCCATGGGGCCAGCGTCGCCGCGGCCGTGCTGGCCCACCGGGGTCTGTTGGGCAGCAGCACCGAGTTGTACCGCTGGGCCGGCGAGGGCTCGGCCGTGCCGTTCGCGGCGTTGGGGCTGATCGGCACCGGCCGGCTGGCCGAGGCCGACGAGCTGCTGTCCCAGCCGGGCAGCGGCGGGCCGCCGACCCTGCTGGCCGGGGCCGCGCGGCAGCTGGCCCAGGGCGTGCGGGAGTCGGTGACCGGCTCGGCCACCACCGCCCTTGCCACCCTGACCCGGGCCGCCGTGCTGATCGAACCGTTGGGGCGCAACGTCTTGCTGCCCGACACCCCGGCCGCCCTCGCCGCGCTGGTGGCCATGCACTGCGGCGAGTTCGCCGTCGCCGAGTCGGTCCTGCGGCGGGCCATCGACTCCGGCATGGGCGGGGCCATCGCCCTGCGTCGACACCTGCTGCTGCGGGGCTGGACGGCCATGCTGCGGGGCGGCTTCGAGGCCGCCCGGGCCGATCTGCTGGCCGCCACCGCCAGCGGGTCGGTCGAGCCGCGGGACTGGCTGCTGGCCACCGGCCTGGAGATCGGGCTGGCCCGCCGGGACAGCGACCTGTCGGCGCTGCGCACCGTGTGGGATCGGGCCCGGGAGGCCATCGTCCGGCACCCCGCCGACCTGTTCGCCCTGCTGCCGCTGGGCGAGCTGGCCGTCGCCGCCGGACGGCTGCACGACACCGAGCGGCTGGCCCCGCACCTCGGGCAGGCCACGGAGTTGTTGCAGCAGCTGGGCAATCCGCCGCTGTGGTCCACCCTGCTGTCGTGGAGCCGGATGCACGCCGCCGTGCTCGACGAGCATCCCGAGGACGCCGGCCGGCACGCCGCCGACCTCGCCGCCTACGCCCCCGCCCATCCCTACTGCGCGGCCGTCGCCGACGCTGCCCGGGTGTGGGTCAAGCTGCTGGCCGGCGACGTCGACGCCGACGAGACCGAGGCCTCGGCCCGGGCGCTGGCCGCCGCCGGCCTGGTCTGGGACGGCGCCCGGCTGGCCGGCCAGGCCGCCATCCGCACCGCCGACCGGGCCGCGATGGTCGCTTTACTGGACTGCGCCCGGATCATCCAGGGCCGGCAGCAGGAGCCGGCCCAGGAGACCCCGCTCGCCGACTCCGCCACCACCCTGTCCGAGCGGGAGCGGGAGGTCGCCGAGCTCGTCGTCAGCGGCCTGACCTACAAGCAGATCGGCGAGAAGCTGTTCATCTCGGCCAAGACCGTCGAGTACCACGTGGCCCGCATGCGCCAACGGCTCGGCAGCGACACCCGCAGCGACCTGCTCAACCAGCTCAGAGGCCTGCTCGGCACCCGGGCCTAGGTGGTGTCCCGTGGATCTGGGCGATGAGAGTCGGGATCGAGGTGGTTCCTGGCGGCGCTGCGGGAACGCCCTCGTACCGGGTCGTATTCGGGCGTTTCCGCGGTGTCGTCAGGGGCCGCGTCGGCGCGGCTATCGCGGTCGTGATCCGCGGGACGCCCCCTAGTCCTCGTCGTCCTTGTCCTGCTTGGGCGCGGTCCGCTCGGCGCCCCGGCGGCGGAAGAACCCGAAGCCGGGGATGCCGACGATCGCCTGCCGCACGTCGCGGGTGACCTTGAGCAGCTCGGTCACGTCGGGGCCGACCCGGTCCAGGGTGCTGAGGATGGGCAGGATGTTGTCGGTGAGGTGCTCGGTCAGCCGGGGCAGCTCGTCGACCAGCCGGATGGCCGCGTCGACCTCCTCCTCGGACAGCTCGGTGACGAAGCGGCCGGCCAGCGGGGCGGCCCGCAGCGCGATGGGCTCGTAGACGCGGATGAGCTCGTTGGCGATGGCGGCGGTGTTCTCGGCCAGGGCCACCACGGCGGCGGCCTCGGTGCTGACCCGCGCGGCTCCGCCGACGACCTCGCCGGCCCGGCCGCTGACGTGCTCGGCGACGGCGACCACCCCGGCGGCCTGGCTGCCGACCTGCTCGGCCACCGCCACCACGCCCGCGGCCTGGCTGCTGATCTTGGCGACGTCCAGCACCAGCACGCCGGCCGAGTTCGCGACCGCCTCCACCTCGGCGACCAGCCGCTCGGCCCGGCTCACCACGTCGTTGATCCGCTCGACCAGCGACTCGGCCGCGCCGACCAGCCCGATCACCCGGGCCGGCAGCGACACGAGGGCGACGGTCGTGTCGATGGCGGCCACGGCGACCGCGCGGGCGAGACCGATGATCGGCAATGGCATACCGCCCACTCTGCCCTGGCTGAGGCCGGATTGGCGAGCCGACCGCGCCGGCAAACGTTTGCTGGGCGGGCAGCGCGTTGACACATGACGTTAGATCACGGACATGGGGCACACCACACTGACCGTGACCGAGCTCCGACTGCCCGCCGCCGGGCTCGGGCCCGAGAACCCGCTGCCGGTGCTGGGCGAAGGGCTGGAGAAGGTGCTGCCCTGCCTGCTCCAGGACGGCTACGGGCGGTCACTCTCGGCGACCGCGCTGCCGGCGGTGACGCTGGAGAACGACCACCTGCGGGCGACCGTGCTGCCCGGGCTGGGCGGCCGGCTGCACTCGCTGCTGCACAAGTCCTCGGGCCGGGACCTGCTGTTCCGCAACCCGGTGTTCCAGCCGGCCAACCTGGCCCTGCGCAACGCCTGGTTCGCCGGCGGCGTGGAGTGGAACCTCGGCAGCACCGGCCACACCACCATGACCTGCTCCCCGATGCACGCCGGCACGGTCGAGGGCCCGGACGGCTCGCCGGTGCTGCGGCTGTGGGAGTGGGAGCGGACCCGGAACCTGGTCTACCAGGTGGATCTGTGGCTGCCGCCCGGCTCCGAGTTCCTCTACGTCGGCGTGCGCATCCGGAACCCCTGGGAGCACGAGGTTCCGGCCTACTGGTGGTCGAACGCCGCGGTGCCCCGCACCGACGACACGCGGGTTCTCGTTCCGGCGGAACAGGGTTGGCACTACGGCTACACCCAGGAACTGTCCCGTTCGGACGCTTCGCTGGTCACGGTGGCCGATCGCGACGCCGCCGACATGTTCTACGACATCCCCGCCGGCCAGCAGCCGTGGATCGCGGCCGTCGACCCGTCCGGCTTCGGCCTCATGCAGACGTCCACGGATCGCCTGCGGGGCCGGAAGCTGTTCGTGTGGGGGACCGGGCCGGGCGGGCGGCGCTGGCAGTCGTGGCTGGCCCCGGGCACCGACGGCTACCTGGAGATCCAGGCCGGATTGGCGCCCACGCAGCTGGAGTACGTGCCGATGCCCGGCGGGGCGTCGTGGGACTGGCTGGAGGCCTACGGCCCGTACGGGGATTTCCCCGAGCTGCCAATCGATTCGTGGCGGACCGTGGCCGACGCCGAGCCGTCGCCGCTGTTCGCCGGCTCCGGCTGGGGCGCGCTGGAACTGGCCCGAACCGGCCTGGATCCGTTGCCCGGCACGCCTTTCGACTCCCTCGGCGACGAGCAGGCCCCGTGGCTGGCCTTGCTGGACGGCAAGATGCCGGTCTCGGACCCGCTGTCGCCGCCCGGATGCACTTTGGTGGCTTGGCTTTCGCTGCTGGAGGACGCCCCCGAGTCGTGGCTTTCCCTGTACCACTTGGGGGTTGCCCGCTGGTACCACGGCGACACGCTCGGCGCGGAGTCGGCGTGGGAGCAGTCGCTGGCCCTGGCCGAGTCGCCGTGGTCGTTGCGGGCCTTGGCTTTCGCCCGTCCGGACCGGGCCGCCGGGCTGCTGCTGCGGGCCATCGAGCTGGCTCCGTCGGTGCCGGGGCTGGCGGTCGAGACCCTGGAAGCGCTGCTGGCCGCCGGCTCGGCCGACGAGGCGGCGGCCGTGCTCGCCTCGCTGCCGGAATCCGTTGCCACGCTGGGGCGCCTGCGGCTCATGGACGCCCGGATCCGGCATGCCCGCGGCGACCTCGCCGGCGCTCGGGCCGTGTTCGACGAGGGCTTCGAGGTGGCGGATCTCCGTGAGGGCGAGGAGTCGCTGACCGATGTCTGGCGCCTGATCGCCGGCGACGAACCGGTCCCGCCCGCCTACGACTTCCGCATGGTCGCCGACTAGACCCCGGGGTCAGCGGCGGCCGGCTACCTGGGAGTACATGCGGGCGGGGTGGGCCGGGTCGAGGAAACCCGGCAGCGGCGGCAGGTCCCGCACGAAGGGGAGCAGCCGGTCGTACATGGCCGGGGCGTCGGCCGGCCGGTGCTCCGGGGCCTTGGCCAGCACGTCCTGGAGGAGCTGGCCCAGGGTCGCCGGCACCCCGGGCACGGCCGGCGGCAGCTCCTTGACCTGCCGGTCGAACACGGCGTACGCGGTGGGGCCGGTGAACAGCTGCCGGCCGGTCAGCATCTCGTGCAGCACGCAGCCCAGGGCGTAGAGGTCGCTGGACGGCCCGGCGGCCCCGCGCTGGATCTGCTCCGGGGCCATGTACGCCGGGGTGCCGAGGATCTGCCCGGCCCGGGTGAACTGGGCCAGGTCGGCCTCGCGCAGCAGGGCCAGCCCGAAGTCGAGGACCTTGACGCTGCCGTCGGGACACAGCATCAGGTTGGTGGGCTTGAGATCCCGGTGGTAGATGCCCAGGCTGTGCGCCGCCGCCAGCACCGAACAGGCTTGCGCGGCAATGGAAGCCGCCCACGCCACCGGCACCGGCCCGTGCTCGCTGACCAGATCGGCCACGGTCACGCCGTCGATGAACTGCATCACCTGGAACAACCGGTGCTCGTGCGCCCCGAAGTCGTACAGCACGGGCGCGCCCGGATGCTCCAGCCGGGCCAGGATCCGGGCCTCGCGGATGAACCGCTGCTCCAGCTCGTCGTCGGAACCGCCGGGCCAGTGCAGGAACTTCACCGCGACCCGGCGGTCGAGGTGCTTGTCGTATCCGGCGTGCACGGCGCCCATGCCGCCCCGGCTGAGCGGCAGGTCGTCGAGCTCGTACCGGTCGGCGATGAGCATCGACCCTCCCGCTAGCGTCCCGGTCGCAGGCTACCCTCGGCCAGCCCGTCCACGCCGAGCCGAACGACGGCGCCACCGAGCGTGGTCGCCTCCCGCAGGCGATCCTCGAACGCCAGCAGCCGCTCGAACGCCTCGCCGCACGCCCGCTGCTCGGCCAACGGCAGCCGGGGCACCTGGGTCCGCCGCACGTCCAGCCGGCTGGAGCCGGTCGTCGGCCGCGCGGTCGACGCCCGCAGCGCGCCGGCCAGGAACCAGGCGTCCAGCTGCTGGTCGTCGACGCGGTAGACGGTGAGATACGGCCCGAGCGCGGCGGCCTCGGTGGCGACCCGGGCCATGCCGGTCGGGGCGGCGACCACCTCGCCCGGCTCGACCAGCACCAGGTCGCCGGTGTCGGCGGCCCGCTCACTGGCCGGCCGGCCCTCGACCAGGTCGTCCATGGTGAGCACGGCGACGTCGTCGCCGGGCGCGAGCTTCACCGGCGCGTGCCGGACGCTGAGCGCCCCGGAGCGGGCCAGGTCGCCGACGGTGGTGGTCGGCGCGGACCGGTGCGCGGCCAGCACGACCAGGTCCGGCGGCGTCAGGTCGAGGCCGCGCAACCGCTCCACGGCGTCGGCGAACTGCCGGCCGATGTCCGGCCCCTGGGCCAGCTGCCGCCGCCGGGCCGGGCTGATGTCCACGTCGTCGTCGAGCAGGTCGATGATGCGCACCGCGTCCTCGGCCATCGGGTCCAGCCACGCGGTCGTCACGCCCTCGGTCCGGTCGGTGATCAGCACCGTCGACGGCGGCCGCAGGTCCGGCGTCGGCCGGCACAGCAGCCACAGGTCGGAGCCGGTCTCGGGCAGCGCGATCACGGCCCGCAGCGCGCCGGTGCGCAGCAGCTTGGCCCGGATCCGCCGGCCGGGCCGCCGGCTGGCCGCGGTCGGCGGCATCAGGATGGCGACCATGCCGCCAGGGTCGACGTGGGCCAGGCAGTGCTGCACCCAGGCCAGCTCCGGCTCGCCGCGCGGCGGCACGCCGTACTCCCAGCGGGCGTCGCCGACCAGCTCCTCGTGGCCCCAGGTGCGGTCATTGACCGGCGGGTCGCACAGCACGGCGTCGACGTGTCGGCCGGGGAAGCCGTCGTGCCGCAGCGAGTCGGCGGCGACCATGTCCACGTCGGTGTCGCGCAGGGCGAGCCGGCAGGCGGCGATCATCACGGCGGCGCGGTCGGTGTCCTGCACCAGAACCTGGTGCGCGGTGCTGGCCATCGGCAGGCTGCCGACGCCGCAGGCCGGGTCGAGCACGACGCCGCCGTCGGGGCAGGCCAGCTCGACCATCAGCTCGGCCACGGCCGGCGGGGTGACGGCCAGCCGCCGGGAGTGGGCGTCCAGGTAGCGGGCGACGATCAGCTCGAACGCCTCGGCGGCGCCGTGTTCGTCGGCCAGCTGGCGGAGCAGCTGCGCCAGCCGCTGGTCCTCGAGGCCGCTGCCGCCGGCCAGGAACAGCCCGGCGCGGGCGACCTCTTCGCCCAGTCGCAGGTCGTCGACACTGGAGCGCAGGGCCTGCCAGGCCCGCTCGGCGGTGGACAGCTCGAAGGCCTTGCCGTTGCGGCGCAGCCAGGCCTCGACCTCGGCGAGGGAGAACAGCGGGCTGGCGGCGCTGCCGCCGACCGGCTGGGGAAAGTCGTCGAACCGCCGCCGCCAGTTGCTGACGGCGGCGCGGCCCACATCGACCAGTCTGGCGATGTCGGCGGCACTGACGGTGGCGTCGTGGTTCACCGACCAAATGGTAGCAGCAGCTGTGCACAACCGTTTTGCTTGTGAACTCAGTTCACAAGTGGTTCACTGGTGCCATGGCGAACAGTTCCGAGCTTCGGTTGACCGCAGTGTCGCGCACCCACGCGGGGTGCCTGCGCGCCTACAACCAGGACGCCGTCCACGTGGGCGACTACGTGCTCGCCGTGGCCGACGGCATGGGCGGCCACGCGCACGGCGAAGTCGCCAGCTCGGTCGCGGTGACGGTACTCGCCGAACTCGACGCGGCCGTCGCCGCGGGGGAAGTCGCCGAAATCGACAAGTCCGCCGCACTCGGCTCGGTCGTCGGCGAAGTGCTCCGCCGCCTCGATGCCCTCGCCGCCCGCGACAGTGGAATGCACGGCATGGGCACCACCATCACCGCCCTGCTCTGGGACGGCGCCTCGCTGCTCGGCGTGCACATCGGCGACTCGCGGGCCTACCGCTGGCGCGCCGGCGTCATCGAGCAGCTCACCCAGGACCACACCCTCGTTCAGTCACTGCTGGACAGCGGCCGCGTCACCGAGGAGGAGGCCGCGGTGCATCCGCGGCGCAACCTCCTCGTGCGCGCCATCCAGACCGGCGGTCCCGCCGAGGGCGACCTGTTCGCCGACCCCGTCCAGCCCGGCGACCGCTACCTGCTCTGCTCCGACGGCCTCACCGCCGTGCTCACCGACGAGACCATCGCCGGCGTGCTCGCCGACCTCGCCGACCCGGACGCCGCCGTCGACCACCTCATCGACCTCTCACTGCGCGGCGGCGCCCCGGACAACGTGTCGGTGGTCCTGGCCGACGTGTCGCTCGCGGACCCGACCGCCGACTGAGATCCGGCCCCAGGAATCCGGCGGCCTGCGGATCCGGCCCCTCGCGGTCCGGTTGCCGGCCAGCTGGCGTTGTGGCCGGTGGCCGGGAAGGTTCTAGTCCGAAAATAAGACCCCAAACCGCCCTGCTGAGGCAGGTGGTGCTGGTGAGTCTGTTGGGACTCCCCATTTTCAGCCCGGAACGGGCCGGGCCCAGCCCGACCGCGGACTTTCCTGGGAATCCGGCTACCGAAAACACCGTCGGCGGCACTCTGGGTAGCGTATGCGGGGTGAGCTGGGGCAAGGGTGGCTCCCCCAGGAGGGTGACCTGGTGGGCCTGGTTGTGCTGGAGCGTGATCGCGGCCGAGGTGCTGGCCGGCGTCGTGCTGTGGTTCGCCGACGGGTGGACGTTCGACCAGGCGGTGGAGAACTTCCTGTTCACCGACAGCCTGCTGGCGATGACGTTCGCGCTGTGCGGGGTGCTGGTCGCCTGGCGGCGGTCGCGTAATCCGATCGGGTGGTTGTTGCTGTGCGGCGGGGCCGCCCACGGCACCACCGTGCTGCTGGTCGGGCTGCTCAGCTTCGGGCTGCGGCACGGCTGGTCGGAGCCCACGCTCGGGGTGATCGTCACCGCCGCGACGGCGTCCTGGCCGCTCGGGCTGCGGCTGTTCATCCCGTTCGCGCTGCTGCTGTTCCCGACCGGCACGCTGACCCGCCGGTTCCGGCCGGCGGCCGGGCTGACCGTGGTCATCGCCGTGCTGTTCGAGTGGTGGAGCCTGATCACCACCTCGCCGTACTCGGTCGGCGGCCCGGCCCCGTACACCGGCGCGTTCGCGATTCCGGCGCTGGAGCCGATCCGCCCGCAGCTGGACCTGGCCGCCATCGTCGTGCCGATGCTGATCGACGTGGTCGTGCTGGCGGTCCGGTACCGGGACGGCGACGAACGGCAGCGGCGGCAGATGCTGTGGCTGATGCTGGCCGTGCTGGTCGCGGTGCCGTGGGCGCCATTCGGCATCAGCGCCACCGCGCTGCAGATCCTGATCTTCCTCCAGCCGGTCGCCATGGCCATCGGTCTGCTGCGGCCCCAGCTGTTCGACATCAAACTGGTCGTCACCCGGACTCTGCTGTACCTGCTGCTGTCGGCGGCCGTCGTGCTGCTCTACAGCGGCGTGGTGGTGGTGTTCGACCTGGCGCTCAAGAGCAGCATCGGGGACCTGGGCGCGCCCCTGATCGCATTGGGCGTGGCCATCGCCTTCCAGCCCGGCCGGGCGTGGCTGCAACGCGGCATCGACCGCCTCTTCTACGGCGATCGCGGCGATCCCGTGCGGGCGTTGCGAAATCTCGGCGATCGCCTGCGCCACGGCCCCGGTTCGCTCGACGACCTACTCACCGCCGTGCGGGATTCGCTGCGGCTGCCGTACGCCGCGTTCCGACTGGACGGGCGAGAAACCGCGACATCTGGTCAGCCGACCGCGTCGGTCGAGACCTTGCCGCTGTTGAACTCCGACAATGGCGATGTGGAACTGGTGGTCGGCGTGCGGCCGGGACAGGGGCGACTGAACCCCGAGGACATGCGTGTGCTCGGCGTCCTCGTCGCGCCCTTGGCCGTCGCCGTTCGCGCCACTGTGCTGTCGGCCGAACTTCAGGCGTCGCGACAACGTCTCGTGTCCGCGCGCGAGGAGGAACGCCGCCGGCTACGGCGGGATCTGCATGACGGGCTCGGCCCCACCCTCAGCGGCCTGGCCTTCACCACCGACGCCGCCCGCAATCTCGTCACCGCCGAGAAACGGGCCGGGGCGCTGGAACTGCTCGGCCAGCTCCGGGAGCACACCAACTTGGCCATCAGCGAGATCCGCCGCCTCGTGGAAGGCCTGCGCCCGCCGGCGATCGACGAGCTCGGCCTCGTGAATGCCTTGCGGCAGCAGGCCGATCGGCTCAGCTTCCGGGCCGGCGGCGATCCGCTGCGCATCGTCATCGACGCCCCGAGCGAGCCGCTGGAGCTGCCCGCCGCCGTCGAGGTCGCCGCGTACCGGATCGTCGTCGAGGCTTTGACCAACGCCGCCCGGCACTCCGCCGCCGACGAGGCCCGGGTGGCCATCTCCGTGTCCGACGAGCTGCTGATCGAGGTCACCGACAACGGCGGATCCTCTTCCACTGCTTGGCAACCCGGCGTCGGCACCGCGTCCATGTCCGAACGCGCCGCCGAGGTCGACGGCTGGTGCCGCAGCGGGCCCGGACCCGGCGGCGGCCGCGTCAGCGCCGCCCTCCCGCTCGGCCTCGGGGGCGGGGGACTCAGCCGGTCGGGCTGACCGGCCCCGCGAACTCCGCGTGCGAGATCGACTTGCGCGCCTTGAACTCCATACGGATCCACTCCAAGGAAAGGACACCCCCCACACTGCACAGCCTGCCCCGACCGGCGTCCCGGCCCCAGGGTGCAGGCCCCCAGACCGGCCGGGAAGTTCGTCCCGGATGGACCGGAATCGTTCGCGATGAGGCGATAGGAGCTGAGCAGGTGTCCGATCCCGAGATCACTGTCGTGCTGGCCGACGACCATCCCGTTGTGCGCAGCGGACTTCGGGCGCTGCTCACGTCCACTCCCGGCATCACGGTCGTGGCCGAGGCCGTCAACGGCCGCGAGGCCATCCAGGCCGTCGCCGCGCTGCGGCCCACCGTGCTGCTCGCCGACATCCAGATGCCCGAACTCGACGGCATCGACGCCACCCGCGCCGTCGTCGCCGTCGCCCCCGGGACCGCCGTGCTCATGCTGACCATGTTCGAGGACGACGAGTCCGTCTTCGCCGCCGTCCGGGCCGGGGCCCGTGGCTACATTCTCAAAGGCGCCGACCAGGAGGAGATCCTCCGCGCCGTCCGCTGCGTCGCCGAGGGCGGCGTCATCTTCGGCCCCCGCATCGCCCGCCGCGTCGACTCCCTGCTCAGCAGCGGCCCCGGCGCGCCCAACCTGCCCTTCCCCCAACTCACCGAGCGGGAGCGCGAGGTCCTCGGCCTCATCGCCACCGGCCTGGCCAACCCCCAGATCTGCGAGAAACTCCACCTCGCCCCCAAGACCGTCGGCAACCACATCTCCTCGATCTTCGCCAAGCTCCAAGTCGCCGACCGCGCCCAGGCCATCGTCCGCGCCCGAGACGCCGGCCTGGGACGGTGATGGCCGGGGCATTGATGGCTGGGGAGCTGGGGGCCGAGACGGTGAGAGCCGGGGTGTCGGGGGCCGGGGTGTTTGGCCGGTCCGGCTTGCTCAGCGCGGGGTGATGTCGGCCCTCCTTCCCACCTGCTGCCTGGTGACGTGTGAGCGTCTGCGGTGGGGGTGGGACGGGAGAGTCGGCGGGCGCGCCGCGAGGCAATGGGGGAGAAGTCCATTGCCGGCTGGCACCGAAAGACTGGCTCGACTCGTTGGCGCGAACAATCCCGGTCCGGCAGCGCTCCGGCCAGACCATCCCTCGCGCAACCCCGATGCCGGCTCAGCCCCGATGCCCGCCCGGCCTCATTGCCCGCCCAGTCCCATTGCCCGCCCAGTCCCATTGCCCGCCCAGCCCCATTGCCCGCCCAGTCCCATTGCCCGCCCAACCCAGGGGGCTTCCCCCGCTGCCATTCTACCGCCCAATGTCCGAAGTGGATCTTGGAGCGGCTTGGCCTGTGGATAGAGGGGGTGACGGGATGTGGCCTGTGGACAACTCCCGGGAGCCAGGGCCAAGTGGGCCACTCAGGTGGGGAGCCGGAGTCAGATGGGGACTGGAGTCGGGTGGGGGCTGGAGTCAGTTGGGGGCTGGAGTCGGGTTGGGGCCGGAGTCAGTTGGGGGCTGGAGTCAGGTGAGGAGCCGGAGTCGGGTGGGGAGCCGGAGTCAGGTGGGCGACCTGCCCGGGGCGGTCAGGGCCCAGAGCGGCCGTGCGTGGGGAAGGCGGCGGCGCGGGAGGCGGGCAGGGGAAGGGGCGTGGCGGGGGAAGCGTTCGCCGGACGGGGGGTAGTCGAGCACGGCGTTCTCGGTGGGGATCTCGCCCCGTGCGGAGACCGGCCGGTGCTACTCGAGGACGGCTCGGAGGAGGGAGTCAGGATCCGTCATGGGGCCACCTTTCGGCGGCGTTCATGAGGCCGATCATGCCGGACACCAGTCGCATCTGGTCGACGGTGCGGATGTCGGCCTCCACGAGCCGGGGCGAGCAGACGAGGACGGCGACGGCCTGGGCGCGGGAGAGGGCGACGTTCAAGCGGTTGCGGGACAACAGGAAGTCCAGGCCCCGGGGGAGGTCGACGGCGGAGGAGGAGGTCATGGTGGTGATGACGACGGGAGCCTCCTGCCCCTGGAAGCGGTCGACGGTGCCGACGCGGACGCCGGGGAAGCCGGCGACCTCCAGGGCGCGGGTGACGACCCGGGCCTGGAGGTTGTAGGGGGCGACGACGAGGATGTCCTCGTCGCCAAGGGGACGGACGTCGCCGTCTGTCCACTTGCGACCGTGAAGGGAGCGAACGATGTCGACGACGACGGCGGCTTCCTCGACGGAGCGGGTGGTGTTGCCGCGATGGTCGACGGAGGCGAGATACAGGCCGGCGTCGATGCCGTCGATGGAGCGCTCGGCGGCGGAGGGGTGGGCGTGCAGGAGGCCGGCGTAGGACAGCCGCGACACGGGATCGCAGACGGCGGGGTGCATCCGGCGCGACTGGTCGAGGAAATAGCCCAGCGAAGGGGGAATCACGTCGTTGTCGCCGATGAGGTGCCCGAGCGCCGAAGCCTCGGCGCCGGCGGGATGGGTGCCCTGAACCACTTGCGGCAGCTGCTGGGGATCGCCGAGCAGCACGAGGTTGCGCGCGCACATGGAGACGGCGAGGGCGTCGGCGAGGGCGAACTGGCCGGCTTCGTCGATCACCAGCACGTCGAACGGCTCGGCCCGCATGGCGGCGTTGGCGAAGGTCCACGCGGTGCCGCCGACCAGATGCCCGTCGGTGTGCTCGGCCCGCCACCGCGCCAGCCCGTTGTTGTCCTTGGGCTGCTCCCAAGGCACATCCTTCTCGGGCGCCTTCTTGGGGCGCTTGGCGGCCGGCAGCGTGGGGGCGGAGGACTTGGCTGCCCGCAGGACATTCTCGACGGCCTTGTGACTGGTCGAGGTGACGGCGACGGTGCGGCCGGAGCCGACCAGGTGCGCGATGAGCTTGCCGGCCAAGTAGGTCTTGCCGGCTCCGGGCGGGCCCTGGACGGCCAACGTGGAGCCGTCGAGCAGGTCGACGGTCTCGATCACGGTGCGCACGAGGTCATCGCCGTGCGCCGGCAAAGGCCGGCCGTCACGGAGGCGAGGGGGAGTGCGGCGCAGCAGGTCGATGCCGGGATGCCTTGGCAGGTTAGGCAAAGCGTCCACGGCCAGCTGCGCGAGGTCGGCGACGGCCTCGTCCTTGGGCTGCGGCCGCACGGGCGATCCGGGCAGCACGGCGTTGGGACGGCCGGTGTCGGTGTCGTCGGGCTTGGCGCTCTCGATGAGCGTCAGCTCCTCGGCCGTGGCGGCGGTGACGATGGCGTCCCGCGTGGAATCCCCGTAGCGCAAGCGAACCTGGTCGCCGAAGGCATAGGGATGCGGCCGATCCGGATCGCAGACCAGGGTCAGGACCCGCTTGGCCAGCTTGACCCGGCCGGCGGGCGGCTGCCACGGCTCGGCCCGCACGGAGACCGGCACGGCGCAGGTGGTGTCAACCTCCAAATCGGACAGTGGGGCGGCCACCTGGCGGAAGAACTCCCACCACGCGGGATTGGTCTCCCGGCGGTGGTAGCCGACCGACGCGGCCAGCAGGGCGCGGGCCTTCTCGCCGTCGGTGGCGTCCACGGGATTGTCGGGCAGGCCCGCCAGCAGCGGGTCGACCAGGGCGGCCAGCCGGGCGGCGCGTTCGGCCCGGCGCTCGGCGGCGACGAGGTCCTCGGTCTGCGTGACGAGATCGTCCTCAATGGACTCGGGTTCGAGCTCGATCCCGGCTTCTTCCCGAACCCGGTGCAGGAAAAGGAAGAGCTCGCGGGTGGACACGCAGTCGTACTCGTTGTAGTCGCTGATGCCCTGGAGGACCTCGGCGGCACGCGGGTCGCAGAGTTGGTGCAGCGTCAGGTATTCCTCGTACGCCTCGATGCTGGACACGGCGGTCTTCACGTCGCCGTCGCGCGCGGCCGGCATGTACAGCGGCTCCAGGCACTTGATGGAGTACGACCGCTGCGACACCCGCAAAGCCTTGCGCACCACGGCATACAGGTCGATCAGCTTGCGGCCGCGGAGCAGGTCGTCGACGGCCTCCTCGCGGGTGCCGTGCACCGCGGCGAGCCGCTTCAACGCCGTCACCTCGTACGGCGCGTAGTGATACACGTGAGCGTCGGGATACTCGGCCAACCGGGCGGTGGCGAAGTCGACGAACTGCTCGAACGCGACCTTCTCGGCGGCCCGGGAGTGGGCCCAGAACGGCGTGAACCCGTCGGTCGTCACGGCGCCGAACAGGTACTCCAGCCCGGCGCCGGCCAGCGCGAACGGGTCGCCCTCCATGTCGAAGAACACGTCGCCGGGACTGGGCGCCGGCAGCGTGGCCAGCTCGGCGCCGTCCACCACCTCGTAGCTGATCTTCCCGGTGGCGTCCTGCCGCACCTGGATCGCCGCCTGCGCCCGCAAAGCGGTGAACGTGGTGGCGGACAGGTCGCGCGGGCGGTCGTCCGGCTCGGCCACGGCCAGCGCGTCGATGGTGCCCAGCCCGGCCTCGACCAGCTTGCGCCGCTGGTCGGCCCGCATGCCGGCGACCAGCGACAGGTCCCGGTCGGCTTCCCGACCGGACTCGCAGGTGCTCAGGAACCTGCAGGTGGCACAGGCCGGCCGGGCGTCGTCCCACAGCCGGGCCGGCAGCGCCGGCGCGCGCACGGAAAGCTTGGCCCGCAAGCGATCCAGCAGCGGCACGAAGTCGTCCACCCGCAGCGCCACGTCGCTGCCGTCGCCGAGCAGCAGGTGCATGTGCGGGCCGGTGGGAAACCCGGTGCGGCGCAAGGCATCCGCGTAGGCGGTGAGCTGGAGCACGGCCGCCGGCCGGGCATGCCGGGCCAACTTGGTGTCGTACGCCTCGTAGCGACCGTCGGCGTCGGCGATGAGGAAGTCCGCGCGCCCGGTCAGATCGCCGTCCCGGAACACCGCCTGGTAGATCACCGGCGTGCCGGCGCGCAGCGCGGCGAGGGTGGCGGCCACCGGGTCGTCGCCGGAGATCTCGACCACCTCGTGGGAGGCGCGCAGCCGCTCCAGCACCGCCAGCTCGTGGGCCTGCCCGTGCTTGACGGCCAGCTGGTCGCCGCCGGGATCGGGGCGCGGCGCGCCGGGCAGCCCGGCGGCCACCGCCTGGTCGAGCACGCTCCGGTGCTCGCACTCAAGCAGGTCGGCCAGGTCCGTTGGGGTGAACATCGCCGGGCCAGTCTCGCACAGCCGGAGATCAACCCCCGGTTGCCACGCGCGCGGCCTCCACGGCGAGTCGCTCGGCCAGCCCCGGGTCGTGGGCTGAGCTGAACACCGACAGCACCAGGTTGACGCAGCGCACCACCACTTCGACGCCGCGCTCGCCGATCACCTCGGTGGCCTGGTCACACGGCCCGGGCAGGTCGCGCCGACTCCCGGCGATGACCCGGGTGGCCAGGTCGAACTCCCGGGTCGATGCCGCGACGTCGCCGCTGCCGACGTAGGCGTCGATGGCGACGAACTCGATCGGCAGCGGGCCCTGGCCCTGGAACCACTCGCAGCCGTTGACGGTGGCCTCGGTGAACGTGGCGGCCGGCCCACGGTCGATGTTGGGGGAGATCCGGTCCAGCGCCGCACGGGACAGCAGCGAGCACGAGGACACGTGCGGGAAGGCCGGTTGTGGCGGCGGCCCGGCCAGCACCGGGGCCAGCAGGCCGAGCCCGGCGGCCACGACCGAGGCGATCGACAGCCAGGACAGCTGGGCGACCCGCCGCGGCGAGAGCCGGTGCCGGCAGCGAAAGGACGAAGTGGACAGCAGCAAACCCAGTGACACGACGGTGATCGTTGACACGACGAGCCATTCGCGGGCGCCGAACGTCGGCTGCCACCAGTTCACGTCCCAGGACCGGCGGACCGTCCAGCACAGCATGAAGGCCAGCGGCACCAGGGTGATCGCCACGAGCCGGACCCGGCGGCCACGAGACGTGGCCAGCACGACCTCCAGCAGCGGCGCCACGCAGGCCAGGGACAGGCTCAGCGCCAACGGGATCGTGCGGTGGTAGATCGACGGCTCGATGGGCCAGGACACCTCCAGCCACGCCAGCGCCGCCACTACCACGGCACAAGCCAGGAAAGCCCCAGTGATTTCCCTTGCCCGCCGGGGCTTCGGCGCCGGCCCGTCGACCAGCAGCGGATAGACCATGTTGGCGCGCAACAGCTCCGCGGCCACGGTGCGGCCGGTCGCGGTGCGTCGTCGCAAAGGTTTGTAGGCGGCGGCCAGCTCGTCGGCGACGTAGGCCCGGAGGTCGGCATGGGGTCGCAGCGGCAGCAAGGCGGGGATCGGCCCATCGTCGGCGTCCAGTTGGTCGAGCGTGAACTGGACCGACGCGGTTCGGGGCTGTTGAGCCAAACGCGCCCGCTGCCACGACGCGTACCCCGCCCGGGAACGGGCAAGTCGATCGTGCAGACTGTGGGCGAACCCGGCGGTGCCGATTCGGTGGTGCAGCCAGGTTTCGACGCCCAGCCAGCCGGCGACGGCCGCCAGAAGCGGCGCGACCGTCGGCAGCCGCACCGCCAGCGCGGCCAGGCCCAGCGTCGCCACCAGCCCGGCCACGGCGGCCCCGGTGCTGATCGGACGCCTTCCAGCCATGCGAGCATGATCCTCGCCGGTCGGATCGTCTCTGACTTATTTTAAGTCGTGTATTGACGCTTTCCTGTGACCCCCATAACATTCGGCCTTGTCGGGGCCGCCAACTACTGACACCTGTCCTCTTTCCAGCGAAGCAGGAGGGCCTCGTGACTGAGCTTGCGAAGGCACCATTCACCACAGCGGCCTCGGTCGCAGACTCGCCGAGCGCCAGCGAGGTGGGACTGTGACCCCTGTGCGTATCGCCGCGCTCGCGGCGGCGGTCGTGACCCTGTCCGCGACCGCAGTGAGCATCGCCATGGCGCCGGCGGCCAGCGCCGCGGTGAATCCAGGCACCTACACCGTGACCAACGTCAGCAGCGGAAAGTGCGTGGACGCCGCCTCGGCGGCCACCGCCAACGCCACCGTCGTGCAGCAGTACAGCTGCAACGGATCCGGCGCCCAGCAGTGGACCTTCACCGCCACCGACTCCGGCTACTTCCGCATCGGCGCGGCCAGCGCGCCCGCGCAGGTCTGGGACGTCACCAACGTCTCCACGGCCGACCAGGCCCTGGTCCAGCTGTGGCTCTACGGTGGCGGCGCCAACCAGCAGTGGCTGCCGGTCGACGAGGGCAACGGCAACTACCACCTGGTCAACCGCAACAGCGGCAAGTGCCTGGACGTGCCCGGCGCCTCGGTGAACGACAGCGTTCAGTTGCAGCAGTACACCTGCAACGGCACCGCCGCGCAGTCGTTCTCCATCGGTGGCGGCGGCACCACCCCGCCCCCGCCGCCCGGCACCCCGGACTTCGGCCCCAACGTGACGGTCTTCGACCCGTCCATGTCGGCGTCGACGATCCAGAGCAAGCTCACTTCCGTCTTCAGCGCGCAGGAGACCGCCCAGTTCGGCACCGGTCGCTACGCGCTGCTGTTCAAGCCCGGCACCTACAACGTCGACGCCAACGTCGGCTACTACGAGCAGGTCGCCGGCCTGGGGCTGACCCCGGGCCAGGTCACGATCAACGGCCAGGTGCACGTCGAGGCCGACTGGGACGGCGGCAACGCCACCCAGAACTTCTGGCGTGACGCCGAAGGCCTGACCATCAACCCGCCCGGCGGCACCAACACCTGGGCCGTCTCGCAGGCCGACCCGCTGCGCCGGGTGCAGGTCAACGGCAACCTGAAGCTGGACGACAACGGCTGGTCCTCCGGCGGCTTCCTGGCCGACTCCCGGGTCACCGGCCAGGTGCAGTCCGGCAGCCAGCAGCAGTGGCTGTCCCGCAACGACACCATCGGCTCCTGGGCCGGCTCCAACTGGAACATGGTGTTCTCCGGCGTGCAGGGCGCGCCCGGCAACACCTTCCCCAGCCCGCCGTACACCACGATCACCAACACCGCGGTGATCGCCGAGAAGCCGTACCTCTACGTCGACGGCTCCGGCAACTACAACGTGTTCGTGCCGGCGCTGCGCACCAACAGCTCGGGCACCTCGTGGGCCAACGGCAACCCGGCCGGCACCTCGCTGCCGATCAGCCAGTTCTACATCGTCAAGTCGGGTGACACCGCCGCGACGATCAACGCGCAGCTGGCCGCCGGCAAGAACCTGCTTGTCACGCCGGGCATCTACCACCTCAACCAGACGCTCAACGTGACCCGCGCCGACACCGTGATCCTCGGCCTCGGCGTCGCGACCTTCGTGCCGGACAACGGCGTCACCGCCATCTCCACCGCCGACGTCAACGGCGTGAAGATCGCCGGCCTGCTCATCGACGCCGGCACCACCAACTCGCAGACCCTGGTGCAGGTCGGCCCGAGCGGCTCGTCCGCCGACCACTCCGCCGACCCGACCGTGCTGTCCGACGTGCACTTCCGCATCGGCGGCGCGACCGTCGGCAAGGCCACGCAGTCGCTGGTCGTCAACAGCAACAACGTGATCACCGACGACACCTGGCTGTGGCGGGCCGACCACGGCAACGGCGGCACCGTCGGCTGGGGCACCAACACCGCCCAGAACGGCCTGATCGTCAACGGCAACAACGTCACCGCGTACGGCCTGTTCGCCGAGCACTACCAGCAGTACCAGGTGATCTGGAACGGCCAGGGCGGCAAGACCGTCTTCTACCAGAGCGAGATGCCCTACGACGTGCCCAACCAGGCGTCGTACATGAACGGCACCCGCAACGGCTGGGCCTCCTACAAGGTCGGCGCCAACGTCACCAGCCACGAGGCGTGGGGCCTGGGCGTGTACTGCTACTTCAGCGCCAACACCAGCGTGAACAACTACCACGCGTTCGAGGCGCCGCAGAACAGCAACGTCAAGTTCCACGACATCATGGACATCTCGCTGGGCAACAGCGGGTCGATCACCCACGTCATCAACGACACCGGTGCGCAGACCCCGACCAACACCACCCCGGTGAACATCGTCAGTTACCCGTGAGCCCGGGGGTGGTCGAGGGGAGCCGCTGGGCCTCCTCGACCACCCTCCACCATCGTGCCGATTAGGACGCCTCACCCGCGCTGAACGAGGGTGAGGCGTCCTTTGTCGGCATAATGACCGGTGAGATGAGACGCCGAGCCAAGCCGCCACTGCCGCAGCGCCTCGGCCTCGACCCGGTGCGGATGCGGATGCCGGCGGAGGGGCCGTGGCGGACGCTGCGTGAGCACCTCGTGTTCCGACTGCCCCGAGTGGACCCCGCGCGGATCGACGAGATGTTGCGGGAGCGACGAATCGTCGACGTGGACGGTCCGCTGGGGCCCGACGCCCCGTTCGTGCCGGAGGGCGTGATCTGGTTCCACCGGGACCTGCCGGTGGAGACGCCGGTGCCGTTCGCCATCGACATCGTGCACCGGGACGATGATCTGCTCGTCGTGGACAAACCTCATTTCCTGGCCACGATCCCGCGCGGACAGCACATCGCCGAGACCGCCCTGGTGCGGCTGCGCCGAGACCTCGACCTGCCGGACCTCGTGCCCGCGCACCGTCTGGACCGGGTCACGTCCGGGTTGGTGCTGTTCCTGATCCGCCCCGAAATCCGTGGCCGGTACCAGACGATGTTCCGGGATCGCTTGGTGCGCAAGGAATACGAGGCCATCGCCCGACACCGTGCCGACCTGGTCCTGCCCACGACCGTGCGCAGCCGCATCGTCAAGGAGAAGGGCGTGATCGTCGCCCAGGAGGTGCCCGGGCCGCCCAACGCCGAGACCCTCGTCGACCTCGTCGAGCACCGCGACGGTCTCGGCCGCTATCGGCTGCGGCCCCTCACCGGCCGTACCCACCAGCTGCGGCTGCACATGAGCGGGCTCGGCGTGCCCATCCTCAACGACGACTTCTACCCCGTGCTCACCGAGAAGCCCCTCGACGACTTCACCCACCCGCTCCAGCTGCTGGCCAAAGTCCTCGAGTTCGACGATCCGCTCACCGGCGAGGCCCGCCGCTTCGAGAGCCGCCGAACCCTGTCCACCTGGCACTGACTCCCTGTGTTGGGTAATAGGCGCCGGCTCTGATATCAGGCGGCCGAATACTGTCGCCGGTGGTTGATCTCGCAATCGGGTCGCGCGGGCTTGACGGCAGGTCGGGTCCGATCGCCCGCTCGATCCGCAGGTCACGCACCTGGTTGCTGCCTCTATCCACAGGGGGCACACCGTCGTGGGTTCTATCCACAGGCAAAGCCGCTCCAAGATCCACTTCGGACGTTGGGCGGTAGAATGGCAGCGGGGGAAGCCCCCTGGGTTGGGCGGGCAATGGGGTTGGGTCAGGGGGCCGGCGAGGTCTGGGGTGTGTTGTGCTGGTGGCGGGTGTGGGTGTACTTCGGGTGCCCGCGCCGCGCGGTTGCCGGGGGCGGGGATTGCGATGAGAGGTGGGGTGGATCGTTTTGGGTTGGTGGCGGCGGGGTGGAGTCTGCTTGAGGGGCGAGGGGCCGTTATCCAGCTGACTCCGGGTGGATTTTGCGCGGAGACCTCTGGGCGATGGCGTATCAAGGCGCTATCGGGCAGGCTCCGCCTGCCTCGATACGCAACAAGCTTATGCCATCGCCCCCCTCCGCGCAAAATCCACCCTCCGGAGCGTGGAGGTGAAGATGATTGTCGCCGTGGTGCTGTGGGTGGGGTCGTGATGCTGCTTGTGGGGTCGTCGCGATTATGTATGAAACGGGATTTCACCCGTTAGTGGTTCGATTTGGATCTTCAATAGGGGTATTCTTGGGGTATGGAAGAAATCACCCGAGAGCTAGAGTCTGCGGAGCCTTCGGGAGCGATGCTGGACCTGCTCCTGAGTGCTGATCTTTCCACTCTCACACCTGAGCAACAAGTCACCGCATTCATCGCGGCCCGCAAGATCACGGCGGTTGCCGACCATGCCCGGCTGTGCATTCTCCGGGGTTTCGACGATCTGGCCGAGATGTCGATGGCCACCCACGAGTCCGAACAGTCCCTGTTCCGCCAGCAAGAACGCGCCGAGGTCCTGGACCGGCTGCCTCGGCTGTGTGAGCAGCTGCGACGCGGGGAGATCGACCTACGCCGGCTGGAGACCGTGGACGAGCGGGTGGTCCACCTCGACCCCGCCACGATCCCCCAGATCGAAGACCAACTGGTCGACGTCGCCGCTGAGCTCACCCGCACCCAGTTGGCTCGCCGCACCACCAAGCTGGTCGCCGAGGCCGATCCTCTCGGCTACGAGCAGCGTCGCCAGAAGGCGCGCGACAAGGAACGGCGGATCGAGTTCTACCCGCTGCCCAACGGCATGGCCGAGCTGCGGATCCGGATGTCGGCGATCGACGCCCGGCAGTGCTATGACATCGCCACCGCTGATGCCCGCGCGTTGTGCAAGGACTGCCGCACGACTGACCAGAAGCGAGTGGACGCGTTCCTGGACCGGTTCCTCGGGTACGGCATCGACCGCAAGGTCCAGGTCCACGTCACCCTGTCCATGGAGACCTTGATGGGCTTGACCGAGGACCCGGGCCTGCTCGACGGCTACGGCCCCATCAGCGCCGACTCCGCCCGCGAACTCGCCATGCTCGGCCCCTGGCGCGGCGTCCTGCTCGACGAGTACCAGCGGGCCGCCGCCATGGCCACCCACCTCTACAAGCCCCCAGCCCGCTGCCGGGAGTTCACCAAGCTCCGCGACGGCGGCACCTGCTGCGCCCCCGGCTGTGTCAACCCGATCCAGGAAATCGACCACACCGTGCCCTGGCCCCAGGGAAAGACGAACCCGGACCAGCTCAAGGGCTACTGCCAACACCACCACCACATCAAGCACGGCAACCACACCGTCACCCTCGACGACGACGGCACCCTGCACTGGGTCACTCCCCAGGGCCGCCACTACACCACCCAGCCCCACCAGTACTGACCACCACGCAGTCCCACCCCGCTCACTGAAACTGTTCTTTGACAATTCCACAACGGACCGAAACACCCTCCAACAACACAAAGCCGGTAACCTGCGAAAGCGACTGGCAACACAGACTTTCCGCTTTGACAATCGGAGGGTGGATTTTGTGTGGAGGGGGGCGATGGCATAAGCTTTTTGCGTATCGAGGCAGGCGGAGCCTGCCCGATAGCGCCTTGATACGCCATCGCCCAGAGGTCTCCACACAAAATCCACCCGGAGCCACCAACCCACCGCCCCATCCCCAACCACACAACGCCCCCTACCCCACAAAGCAGAACCCACCCCACCCCCAACCACATAAAACCCCCACCCCGCAAAAGCAAACCCACCCCCCGGCAACCGCGCGGCGCGGGCACCCGACCCACAACCGCACCCGACTTCGGCCCCGCGCTTGCCGCTGACGCCGGCCACGTCCATGCCGGGCGGGATGAACGGCCCCGAGCGAGTGAGGCGGCTCAGACGCCGAGAGAGTCGGTGATCGCCTTGGACAGCCGGGGGAGCTGGTTGTTGAGGTAGAAGTGGGCGCCGGGGTAGGGCGTGATGCTGAACTCGGCGGTGGTGTGCTCCTGCCAGGCTTGGGCTTCCTCGGCGTCGACCTTGGGGTCGCTCTGTCCGAAGTGGACGTGGATGGGCGTGGTCAGCGGCGCGCCCGGCTGCCAGCGGTAGGTTTCGGCGGCCCGGTAGTCGTTGCGCACCACCGGCAGGATCATGCGCAGGATCTCGTCGTCGGCCAGCACCTTGCTGTCGGTGCCGGACAGTGCCTTCATCTCGGCGATGAGCGCGTTGTCGCCCTTGGTGTGCACGGATTCGTCCCGGTGTCGGGACGGCGCGCGGCGGCCGCTGGCGAACAGCGCCCGGAGTTCGACGCCGCGCTCCTCCAGCCGGCGGGCGACCTCGTAGGCGACGGTCGCGCCCATGCTGTGGCCGAACAGGGCGACGGGCCGGTCGGCCAGCGCCAGCACGGGCTCGACGGCGGCGTCGGCCATGGCCTCGATGGTGGTCAGGAACGGCTCGGAGCGGCGGTCCTGCCGACCGGGGTACTGCATGGCCACGACGTCGAGCCGGGGCGAGAGGGCCTGGGCGAACGGCAGGTAGGCGGGCGCGGCCCCGCCGGCGTGCGGGAAGCAGACCAGCCGCACGGCGGCGTCGGGGGCCGGCTGGTAGCGCCGGGCCCACTGGTCGTTGGTGACGCTCGCGGTCATGCTCACTCCCTGCCACGGATCGACAATCCGGCCACCATTAGAAGGCAGAACGGTCTCGCCACGCCTCTCGCCGGGCCCGAAGCTAGGGGAAGCCGTAGTACCTGATCGCCCTGCTGGTAGGCGCGGCCGCCCGAGGTGACGCGCGTCGCGCGCAGTGATCGGGCTTCTACATGGTGCTACCGGTCATTACGATGATGCCTCGTGACCCGAACGAAGCCAGCTGACCGCCACCCGGCTTCGGGTCCGGACCACCCCGGCATGCTGCCGGCCGCCCTGGCCGGCCGTCGCGCCGACCTGGACGACGAGGCCGACCACCTGGAGCGCTCGCCCCGGGACATCGCCGTCGACCTGCTGTGCGTGCTGGTCTCGCTGATTATCGGCGCGTTCTCGCTGCTGATCTCCTCCCCGGACGACCCGTGGACGCCGAGCTGGGACGTCAGCATCGCGCTCGGGGTGGCGGCCTCGATCGGGCTGTGGTGGCGCCGCCGCTTCGCCGTCTCGCAGACGCTGATCCTGATCGGACTGTCGGCCTGGTTCCTGACCGTCGGCGGCGCGAGCGTGATCGCCCTGTTCACGGTGGCCGTGCACCGCAAGACCAGGCCGGTGATCTGGCTGACCGGGCTGGCGCTGGTGTCCAGCCTGGTCCAGTACCGGGTGCAGCCGCTCGACCCGGACACCAGCCTGGCCTACTGGCTGGCGGTTCTGATCAACTCGCTGCTCTCGGTGCTGGCGGTCGGCTGGGGCATGGCGATCCGGGCCCGCCGGCAGCTGGTGGTGGAGCTGTCCGAGCGGGCCTACCGGGCCGAGACCGAGCAGGAGTTGCGGGTCGGCCAGGCCCGGCTGCGGGAGCGCGAACGCATCGCCCGGGAGATGCACGACATGCTCGCGCACCGGTTGTCGCTGCTCAGCATGCACGCGGGCGCGCTGGAGTTCCGGCCGGACATGCCGGCCGACGAGCTCAGCCGGGTGGCCGGCGTCATCCGGGCCACCGCCCACCAGTCGCTGCTGGACCTGCGTGAGGTCATCTACGTGCTGCGCGAGCCGGGGGAGGGCGAGGACGACCTGCCGCTGCGCAAGCACACCCTGGCCGACCTGCCCGAGCTGGTCGAGGAGACCCGGCAGACCGGCGCCGAGGTGCGCTACGACGAGCGGCTGGCCGAGGCCGACGAGGCCCCGGCCCAGCTGGCCAGCACCGTGTACCGGATCCTCCAGGAAGGCCTGACCAACACTCGCAAACACGCGCCCGGATCCGCGGTGCGCATCCAGGTGCTGGGCGCGCCCGCCGAAGGCATCACCCTGGAGATGGTCAACCCCGTCGCCGACCACCGGCCGCGCGCGGACCGCCTGGACCCGGCGGCGGCGCCGGTGCCCGGCTCCGGCTCCGGCCTGGCCGGCCTGGTCGAGCGGGCCTCACTGGCCGGCGGCCGGCTCGAACACGGCCGCACCACCGGTGGCGAGTTCCGCCTGTGGGCCTGGCTACCCTGGCCGTCATGAGCGAGCTTCCCGACGCGCCGATCCGACTGCTTGTCGTCGACGACGACCCGCTGGTCCGCGGCGGCCTGCGGACAATGCTCGGCGGCACCGCCGAGCTGGAGATCCTGGGCGAGGCCACCAACGGCGTCGAGGCGCTCAAGGCCGTGGAGTCGCTGCGGCCCGACGTGGTCCTGATGGACATCCGGATGCCGCAGATGGACGGCCTGACCGCCACCCAGAAGCTGCGCTCCCGGGAGAACCCACCCGAGATCATCATCCTGACCACACTGGACACCGACGACCACGTGCTGCGGGCGCTGCGCGCCGGGGCCAGCGGCTTCCTGCTCAAGTACACGCCGCCGGCCGAGATCGTGGCCGCCATCAAGCGCGTCGCCGCCGGCGAGCCGATCCTGTCGCCGACCGTGACCCGCAAGCTCATCGACCACATCTCCGACGACTGGCAGCCCAACCGCCAGCAGGTGGCCAAGGACCAGTTCGCCCAGCTCTCGACCCGGGAGCAGGAGGTGGCCAAGGCCATCGGCGAGGGCAAGACCAACGCCCAGATCGCCCAGCAGCTGTTCATGAGCGTGCCGACGGTCAAGGCGCACATCACCCGCATCCTGACCAAGCTCGACTTCAACAACCGGGTGCAGATCGCCCTGCTCGCCCACGACGCCCAGTGACCCCAGCGCAGTGACCCCAGTGCAGTGACCCCAGTGCAGTGACCCCGGCAACGCCAGGAAGGCCCGATACTGGCGCCTGGTGCAGTGAGCGGGCCTTTCCTGTCAGTTTTTTGGTGTCATGAAGGGCCCCATACTGACGTTGAACGTGAGGAAGGGCCCCTTCATGGCGTCTGGTGTCATGAAGGGGCCCTTCCTGGCGTTGAACGTGAGGTTTGGTCCCTTGATCTTGGGGGAATTCCGGTGATCCGGGAGTTGGCCGTGCCTCGACATCGCCGTGTCGGGGCGGTGGGGCGGGGCCGATCGGGCAGCTGACCGGCCGATCGGACGTATACCAAAGTCGGTACCCGGGACCGACGGAAGGTGCGGTCGGCTGTACCGAAGCTGGCTGTGTCGACCGGTGGCCCCGGCCAGACTTGAGCCCATGACCGGATTCACGTCTGCGCCTGGTGGAGCCGTCGACCGCGCCGAGTACATCGGCACGACCACGAGTTTCCTCAAGTCCACCACCAAGGTGGACTACGCCAAAGCGATGATCAACCAGAAGGTGCTGTTCCCGCACCGCGGGACCGTCGTGCTGCACAGCAGCCGGCTGGTGCTCACCGACTGGGGTGGCGAGGGCAGCGACGTGACCGTCTACCCGAGCCAGATCGACAGCATCAGCAACACGTTCACCCCGCACTACGACCGCTTCATCGGCGGCGGGGTGAAGAAGTTCGGGGCGCCGATCATCCTGCACCAGACCGACGGCGAGGAGGTCTACCTCCTGCTCAACTACCGCTGGTTCTGGGAGCGGACGGACAACGTCCGCTGGTTCGCCATGCTCACCGAGTGGCACCGGGTCGCCCGCAACGCGTCCCACGGCTACCGCTGACCTTCACGTTTTTCAGGAGAATACTGTGGACAACAACACCTGGCTCCAGCTACTGGGGTTGGTCATCACCGTCGCCCTCGCCATCGCCGCGCTGCGCATGCTGCTGGCGCTGCTGGGTCTGGTGTCCTCGTCCGGCCGGCTCACCCGGCGCTCCCAGCACAACAAGACGCTGGCCCTGGCCCACATCTTCTCCATCGCCGGCTACGGCCTGGTCACCTACGCCCAGCTGGTCTACGTGGGCACCAAGTACCAGATCCCGATGGACGTGGCCGCCGTGGTGTGCCTGGCCATCGGCTGGACCTCCACCATCGTGATCGAGCGGCGCATCCGCCGGTCCGTCGCATGAGACCCGCTGTCTCACGAGGCCGGCGGTGAGGCGGCCGCCGGTTTCGAACTTCGTCGGGGAGGAATCCGCCATGGCAGTTGTCGCACCGGGAAGCCGTGAGCACTCCTCCGTTTACCCTCAGGTCACGTCGAGTCACGTTTTGTCCAGTTATACTGCGGAAACCGGGGAGATCAGCGCGGCGATGACGATGGAATCGCGTGACTTCGAGGGGGACTCGATGGCCGACACCGCGGTGTTGTCCAGCGGTTCCGGCCTCGTCGACCGCGAGGGCCAACTCGCGGCGGTGGCCGGCCGGCTGGCGCGGACCCGCGACGGCCAGGGCGGACTCGTGGTGGTCAGCGGGGGAATCGGGACCGGAAAGACTGCCTTTCTTCACCTCTTGTCCGAACGGGCGGCCGACGGGTTCACCGTGCTGCTGGCAGGATGCGCGCAGGGCCAAGCGGCACTGTCGCTGGCCGAACGCGTTGCGGCGGAGGCGTGTGAGCAGTTGACTGAGCAAGCACCGCGGACCTCGTCGGGCACGGCCCCGTACGCGCGGCTGCGAGTGCTCACCGGGCCGGTGATCCGGCTGGCCGAGCGGCGGCCGGTGCTGGTGCTGGTCGACGACGCGCACCGGTGTGACCACGATTCCTTGGCCTGGCTGAACTTCCTGGTCCGGAGGGCCGCGGGCGTCCCGGTGCTGGTGGTGGTCGCGCAGGCCGACCACGGCCCGGTCGACGCCGCGGAAGTGTTGTCGGAGGCGGCATCCGCGTCGGACAACACGATCCTCACATTGCCGCCGCTGGATTCCGACGGCGTCGCCGAGGTGCTGCACCGCGCGTTCGGGGAGCCGCCGATGCCGGCGTTCACCGAGCTGTGCCGCACGTTGTCGGCCGGCGTGCCGGCGCTGCTGCGCCGGCTGGCCTCTGTGTTGTGCACGTCCGGGATCTACCCGGTCGACGAGGACCTGGCGCGGGCGATGGAGGTGGGCAGCGTGGCGCTGGCCCCGCTGTTGCCGCACTGCCTGTTCGGCTCGAACCCCGGCGCCGCGGCCGTGTTGCGGGCGGTCGCGTCGCTGGGGGTGGCCGATGTCGAGCTGGCGGCGGCCCTGTCCGGAGTCTCGGCCCGGGACGTCGCCCAGGTGATCGACGAGCTGGACCGGCGGCTGGCCGCCGGCCCGGTCCGCGACGCCGTGCTGGCCGGCGTGCTGGCCGAGCTGTCCGCTTCGGAGCGGGGCCGGCTGCGTGCGGGCGCGGCGGCGCTGCGGGCGGACGCGGGGCTGGCGCCCGCGGCGCCGGGCGAGGAAAGCCTTGCCGTAGCGGCAACTTCCGAGGAGGTCCTGCCCGACGCGGAGTTGGCCGCGGTGCTCGCGGCCGAGACCGACCCGCTGGCGCTGTCCCGAGCGGTCCTCAGGTTCGGTGGCGGGTCGATCAATCCGATGTGGAGCCCGATCGCCGTCGAGCTGGCCACCCAGGCGATGACCCGACTGTCCGATGAGGACGATTTGACGGTCGCCGCGCTGGAGCCGGTGCTGCTGATGCTGCGCTCCCAGGCCGACACCTACATGTCCCGGTACGTCACCGGGAGCTGGCACTGCCCGGCCTCGGCCCGCCGCGCGTCGGCGGCGCGGGCGTGGGCGGCCACCCTCAGCGGCAACGACGCGCGGCGGGCGGCCGAGGACACGCGGCACGCGCTCGGCGCCGGCGTTCGGGGCCTGGGCGAATGGTGGTGGTGGACCAGCGCGTCCACGCTGCACGCCGCCGACGAGACCGGCGCCGCGCTGGAGGCGATCACCGCCCGGCTCGACGACGATGTCGACTCGGCCTGGGCCCGGTGCCAGAGCCTGTCCTTCCGCTCGCTGATCGCGCTCGACGCCGCGCAGCTGGGCGACTCCCTGGACGACGCCCGCGAGGCGACGGCCATCGTCGAGCGCGAGGGCTGGCAGTCCCGCGGCGCGATCGCCCGGACCGCGCTGGCCCTGAACCTGTTGGCCCGCGGCGATGTCGACCGCGCGCAGTCGGCGCTGGCCCGGGTCGACCGGGACTGGCTGAGCGACCGGCCGGTGCTGGAGATGCGCTACCTGGTGGCCGTCGCCCGCCACCGGTGGATGTCCGGCGACCAGAGCGGGGCGGTCGACGTGATGTGGGAGTGCGAGCGCCTGCGCGAGTCCGTGCGCATCGAGAACCCGGTGATGTCGCCGGTCTGGCTCGACCTGGTCTGCGGCCTGTCCACGCTCGGCCGGGGCCGGGAGGCCCGCGAGCTGATCGAGTGGGCCGAGCAGGGGGCGCAGCGCTGGGGCACCGCGCACGCCCTCGGCGCGGCCGCGCTCGGCCGTGGCCTGCTGACCGGTGGCAGCGACGGGATTCGGTCCATCTCCGAGGCGGTCACGCTGCTGTCCCGGTCGCCGGCGCGGCAGACCTACTGGCGGGCCAAGAGAATTCTCGGCAACCGGCTGGCCCGGCAGCGGGACGGCGTGGCCCCGCGCCGGCACCTGGTCCGGGTCGCCGGCGCCGAGCACGCCATCGCCGGCGCCGACCGGCCGATGCCGGAGCGGCCCGCGGCCGAGCGGTCGGCCCCCAGCGGGCACCGCCAGGGCGCGGGGCAGTCGGCCGAGCGGACGCTCAGCGAGTCCGAGCGCCGGATCGCCGCGTTGGCCGTCGACGGCCACACCAACCGGGAGATCGCCGTCCAGCTGTCCGTGCACGTGCGCACCGTGGAGGCGCATCTGACCAACGTGTACCGCAAGCTGTGCGTGAGCGGGCGCCGCGAGCTGCGGAGACGCCTGGCGTGAGCGACATGGCGACGATCGACGGTCGGCCGGCCGGCGACGTGGTGGCGCGAGTGCGCGCCGGCGTCGGTCAGGTCGTGCACATCGGTGGCCCGCAAGGCAATCCGGCCACGTCCGCCGTGGCCGAGCTGGTGGCCGCGTCGGTGGAGAGCGGTTTCCACGCCGTGCGGGCCATCGCCTCGCCGGTCGAGACCGGCCTGCGCTTCGGCGTCGCCTCGCAGATCCTGTTGGCGCTGGGGGCGAAGCCGGTCACCGAGGAGCGCGCCGCCATGCGGGCGGTGCACGCCCGTGTGCTGCCGGCCGTGCGCAAGCGTCCGCTGGTGATCGCGGTGGACGACGCGCAGTGGCTGGACCCCGAGTCGGGCTGGTGGCTGCGGGCGCTGGCCCGCCGCGCGCGGACCGAGCCGTTGCTGATCGTGTTGGGCAGCACCGGGGCTCGGGTCTCGGTGTTCGACGACGACCCGGCGGCGCTGTCGATCTGGCTGGGGCCGGGCGCGGGCGCGGTCGAGCCGGTGCTGGACGGGATCCCGGACGACGTGCTCCGGCTGTTGCGGGCGATCGCGGTCGCCGACGGCCGGCTGGACCTCGATCTGGTGCGGCAGCTGGCCGGGCGGGACGGCATGCCGCGCGTCGCGCTGCTGGACGCCGCGCTGCGCACCGGGCTCGTCGTGGCCGGCCGGCGCGGGCCGACCGCGGCGAACCCGGCCGTCGCCGAGGCGCTGCTGGAGTCCATGACCGGCGCGGACCGCGCCGACCTCTACACGCGGGCGGCCGAACTCTGTTACCGCGCAGGGCTGCCCGAGGCCGACACCGCCGCGTTCGCGCTGCACGTGCCGCCGCTGCGGACGCCATGGGTGGTGCGCGCGCTGCGGCAGGCGGCGGCGGACGCGAGGACCCGGGGCGAGCACGAGTTCGCCGCGCGGCTGCTCGAACGCGCGCTGGCCGAGCCGGTCGACGAGGTGACCGAGGTGCGGCTGCTGGCCGAGCTGGGCGAGGTCCAGCTGCACACGGCCCACGAGCTCGGCGAGCGCCGGATCGCGCGGGCGCTGCTCGGCGCCGGCGGGGATCGGTTGGCCCGCACCATGCTGCGCGCCGCGGACGTGCTCAGCCTGCACCACTGCGCCGACGACGGCCGGGCGGCGATCGCCCGCGCCTGCGGGCGCGACGACCTGGGCCGGGCCGGCCGGGACGGGATGGTGGCGCTGTACTGGCTCGGCGAGAGCGGCATGCCGAGCCCGCCCCGCCCCGGCGCCGACCTGGTCCCGGAACTGCCCGATTTACCGGCCGACCCGGCCCAGTCCGGGGTGGCGGCCTGGCGCCGGGCGGCCAACGGCCGCAACCTCAAGGCGGTGCGCGCGCTGGCCACCGCGGCGCTGGAGGGCCAGGCCGTCACCGACGCCCTGCTGGCGCCCCGGATCTGCGCGGCCAACGCGCTGGTGCTGACCGACGACGTCGACCTCGCGGCCCGGGCGCTGGACGAGGTCGTGCGGGAGTCCCGTCGCCGCGCCATCCCGGTCGCCGCGGCCAGCGCGCTGCTCAGCCGGGCGCGCCTGCAGCTGTCCACCGGCCGGTTCCCGGCGGCGCTGCGGGATCTGGCCGTGGCCAAGCACGAGGTGCGCGACGACCGGTGGCCGCCGATGCTGCAGCCGTCCGTGGCCGCCACCGAGATGATCATCTACGCGGTGCTCGGCCGGCACGAGGACGCCGAGCGGGTGGAGGCGACCCCGCCGGCCCCGGCGGCCGAGCGCGGCTACGGCTGGACGCTGCTGCTGTTCGCGATGGGACTGCGGCGGATCTCCGCCGGCGTGGACGTGGCCAAGGGCCGCGACTACGTGCTGGAGGCCGGCCGGCGGCTGCTGTCCCGGCAGTGGGACAACCCGGCGCTGCTGCCGTGGCGGTCCACCGCCGCCCTGGCCGGCCCCGGCAACGGGCTGATCGAGGGCGAGCTGGCCGCGGCCCACGCCTGGGGCACCAACAGCAGCATCGGGTTGGCCCACATGAACGCCGGCATGGCCCGCCGCGACCAGGCCTCGATGGGGCACCTGAACGCGGCGGCGGCGCTGCTGCGGGACTCGCCCACCGACACGTACTACGTCCGGGCCCTGCTGGAACTGGCCACCCTGCACGCCGACGAGGGCGACTGGCCCGAGGTCGGCTCCCTTCTGGAGGAGGCCGGGGACCTGTCCGCCGACCTCGGCTGGGACATCGCCGAGCAGCGGATCGCCGAGCTGGCCTCGCGCCGCGCGGCCGCCGTGCTCGGGGCCCGGCTCTGCCTGTCCGAAGTGGAGGCGAGGGTGGCCGGCCTGGCCGCGGACCGGGTGCCCAACGCGGTGATCGCCCGCCGCCTGTCCATCAGCACGCGGGCGGTGGAGGCCCACCTCACCGGCGTGTACCACAAGCTCGACATCCAGGGTCGGGGGCAGCTCGGGTCGGTGCTGCGGAAGGCTGAGTAGGTGCGTTGATGCTGTTGGAGAGAACCGACGAGCTGGCGCTCGCGGACGAGGCCCTCGCGGGCGCGGCCCGCGGGCGCGGCAGCTCGATGCTGGTCAGCTCGTGGATGGGCGGCGGCAAGTCGGCCCTGCTGGAGGAGATCGCCCAGCGCGCCTTCGACCACGACGTGACGGTGCTGCGGGCCAGCGCGGCGCGGGCCGAGCGCGACTTCGCCTTCGGCCTGGTGCACCAGCTGTTCGAACGCGACGACCTGCTCGGCGAGCAGGAGGAGGCCGACCCGGCCATCCTGCACGAGCTGTTCACGGCGCTGGTGGACAAGGCCGAGCGGCGCGCGATCCTGCTGCTGGTGGACGACGTGCAGTGGGCGGACGCCCCGTCGCTGTCCTGGCTGTGCTACCTGGCCCGCCGCATCGACGGCGCGCCGGTGGCGCTCGTGATGTCCACAAGGGACGGTGACCCGGACTCCGAGCAGGTGGCCGTGCGCGAGCTGGCCCGCACCGCGACCGTGGCGACCCAGCTGCGGCCGCTGTCCCCGGACGGCGTCGAGACCCTCGTGCACGAGTACTTCGGCCCGATGCGGGACAACGCCTTCGCGCTGGCCTGCCACTCGACCAGCGGCGGCAACCCGATGATGCTCACGCTGCTGCTCAACGGGATCCGCACCGAGCACCTGGACCTGGACGCCGAGCGGGTCGACGCGGTGCGGCCGGTGGCGCTGGGCGGCTGGGTGCTGGCCGCGCTGCGGGCCCAGCCCGAATCGGTGCGGCTGGTGGCCAACGCGCTGGCCATCCTCGATTCCGACGCCGACCTCGACCTGATCGCCCGGCTGACCGAGCTGGACGCCGTGGAGTGCGCCTCGGTGCTGCGGTCGCTGTCCCGGCTGGGGCTGCTGTCGGCCAAGCGCCCGGCCCGGCTGGTCAACCGCGCGGTGGCCGAGGTCATCGAGGAGGCGATGTCGACCGAGGACTACGAGCGGCTGCACCTGCGGGCCGCGACCGCGCTCGGCGAACGGACCGGGACCGCCGAGCAGATCGTCGAGCACCTGTCGCTGGTCACCGTGCCGCACGAGCAGTGGGCGGTGGACGTGCTGCGGATGGCCGCGCGCACGGCTATCGGCCGCCGCAACGGCGATGTCGGCCGTGCGCACCTGCGCCGGGCGCTGCTGATCAGCCCGCCGGAGAGCACCACCCGGGCCGAGATCCTGATCGAGCTGGCGGCGGCCAACCGGGCCGTGGACCAGGCCGCGGCCGTCCGGCACCTGCGGCAGGCGCTGCCGATGCTGCCCTCGGTCCACGACCGGGCCCAGGCCGTGGTGGACATCGTGCCGGTGGTGGTCGACTGGGCCGCGCCGCCGACGGTGGCGCTGGTGCACGCGTTCACCGGGCAGCTGCCCGAATCCGGCGGTGTCGACGAGCAGTTGGCGACCAGCCTGCGTGCGCGGGCGCTGTACTCGATGCTCGGCGACGCCGTCGCCCAGCCGACGGTGCTGGACGAGCTGGATCGGCGTGGCGGCCAGTTCCCGGTCGACACCGCCGCCGACCGTGAGCTCACGGCCGTGCTGGTGCACGCCGGCGCGCTCACCCAGCGGATGACCGCTACCCAGGTCGGCATGGCCGTTGGGCCGTTGCTGTCCCGGGAGCACGTCCGCCGCGGCTATCCGGGCACCGCGGTGCCGCTGGTGATCTCCTCGGCGATGGCCGCGCAGCGGCACGACATCGTGCGGTCGTGGCTGTCGCTGGCGATCGAGCGGTCCCGCATGCTCGACGACATCGAGGACCGCCTGCTGCTGCTGAGCCAGCTCGCCCTCAACACCGCCCACAGTGGACAGCTGACCGACCTGGTCCGGCACGCCACCGAGGCGCTGGAGCTGGCCGGCTCGCCGGACCTGGCCGGGGCCACCGGTTTCCTGGAGCCGCTGGGCTTGGCCGTGTTGCACCTGGTCGGCGCGGGCAACCACACCGTGCTGATCGAACGGGTGGCCGCCGCCTACGACGCGCGTCTGGAGGAGTCGCTGACCCTGCGGCACCGGTGCGTCCGGCAGCTGCTGGCCACGGTCCTGGCCACGCCGCAGACCGTGCGGCCCGCGGTGGAGCGGCTCCAGGACTCCGGCCGCCAGCTCACCCAGCTGGGCTGGACCAACCCGGCGCTGCTGCCGTGGCGGGTCTGGCTGGCCCGCGCGCTGTTCCGGCTCGGCGACCTCGACAGCGCCGCTTCCCTGGTGGAGCAGGAGGTTTCGCACGCGCGGGCCTGGAGTTCGGCGGTGCCGCTCGGCCGGGCGCTGCGGGCCAGCGCCCGGCTGACCGACGGCCCGCGGGCCATCGAGCTGCTGCGCGAGTCGATGGCCGTGCTGTCCGGCGGGCCCAACCGCTTCGAGCTGGCCAAGACCCTGACCTTGCTGGGCGACCGGCTGCGCACCGTGGACCAGGTCGAGTCCGAGCAGCGGCTGCGGGAGGCGGTGTTCGCCACCGCGGTCAGCAGCCAGGGCTGGATGCCGGCCGGCGACGAGGACCCCCGCACCGGCCGGCACACCGAGGCCGCCAAGCGCGCCGGGCTGACCGCCACCGAGCAGCAGGTGGTCGACCTGGTGCTCGGCGGCCGGGCCAACGGCGAAATAGCGGCCAAACTCGGCGTCACCCGCCGGGCCGTCGAAAAGCACTTAACGAAGATTTATCGCAAGCTTGATGTTGACGGCCGTTCCGGACTGCTCATCGCGTTCGCCGAGGCGAAAGCCGGGCAATAGGGGGCGCCCGGAAATAGGGGCCGCCGCCGGCCGTTGTCCGGGGCGGGTCGAATTGATCTTCGTCGCCGGCTCTCCGCGCCGTGGTGGACCACTGCGCGACCGGTGACGACCGGGGCCCGCCGTCCCCACCCGCGAGCAGCGCCACGCCTGGTCAGGGCGGGGCGCTGCGTGGCGTCAAGATCGCGGTGAATGGGCGGTTCGACCGGTCCCCGCGGGCGCGTGGGCGGGCGGGCGGGGCGGGCCCGGGGCGATCGCCGCCCCGGGCGGGGCCGGTCGGATCTACTCTCCGTGTGCCCTGCCCATTTGTTCACCCACTCTACGGGCGGGCATCCGGCCGTCGAACGGCCCGCCATCGAAATGAAACGGGTCCCGGCAGTTTAATCCGCTTTCACCGCCGCGCAGTGGGCGGGTGGGCGCCGCTACTCCGTTCGGACGCCCCCGTATTTGCGGTCACGTTGCGTCTTTGCAGGTCAGAGGCGGTTTCTAGCGGGCTTAGTGGGGAGGCGTGACCGCCAGTAGGGGTTCCTAAGGGGTTCCGTACCTGGGGGGTCGACAACCTTCGCAACGGTCCGAACCATTTCACTTTCGGACCGAACCTGTAGCCAACCGGCTACAGGTCACATTGACTTCGTAAGAGCCGTGAAGGTACCTTCGGATCAGAGAGTTTGAAATGTGCGAGCCGGCCTTTCGTCTTACGTTCACCACATGTGCTGGCTTGAAATCTTTTTAAGCTTAGTGGCTTGGGGGCTGCGAATGAGTAACGGACAGGTCTTAGAGGCGTTGCCGTCCACCGTCGACATCGACGACGGTTACGAGCACATCTTCAAGTCATTCTTCGAGCGCTACGGGATGTGCATGGCGGTGCTCGACCGGCGGCTGCGGGTGCAGATCGCCAACTCCGACCTGCTGGAGCAGCTCGGCGCCGATCCGGCCGAGCTCAACGGCCAGCAGCTGCACGACTACTTCCACCCGTCGGTCCGCACCCACCTGCGCGGCCAGTTCCGCCGGCTCGTGGAGGGCTACCGCACCCGGTTCACCGACCGTGTGGTGGCGATCCCGCTGGGCAAGCCCGCCTTCTCCGGCGAGCTGACCAGCATCGCGGTGCAGACCGACATCGGCCAGATCAGCAACGTCATCACCTTCATCCGGCCGGAGCGGGTGGCCACCGACTCCCAGCGGGCCATCGCTCAGAACAAGAAGCTGCTCAGCAAGCTGGACGCCCGGATCCTGGAGGGCGTGGCGATGGGGACCGGCACCGTGCGGCTGGCCAGCGACCTGTTCCTGTCCCGGCAGGGCGTCGAGTACCACGTGAGCACCATGCTGCGCCGGTTCAAGGTGCCCAACCGGGCGGCGCTGGTGTCGAAGTCCTACTCGATCGGGATCCTGTCGGTGGGCGTCTGGCCGCCGCACGTGCCGGCCGAGTACATCAAATGAGGGTGGCTCTGTTCTTGGGCGGCTCCTGCCAGTCGCGGTTCTCCTTGTGCCAGGCCGCGGTGTCGGCCAGGCCTGCTCGAACGGGACCTGCGGGACGTAGCCGAGCTCGGTGGAGATCTTGGTGATGTCCACCGAGTAGCGGCGGTCGTGGTCCCTGCGGGGTGCCCAACACGTTGGTGCGGATGAACTGCGCGGATCCCTGGATGGAACGGTCCACATGGGACTCGGCCGCGAAGTGGACAACGACGTCCACGCCGGCCATCAGCTTGCCGACCAGCTCCGCGTCGCAGATGTCGCCCCGCACGAAGCGAAACCGGGGATTGTCGTTGACGGGGGCCAGGTTCGCGAGATTGCCGGCGTAGGTCAGCTTGTCCAGCACGACGACCTCGGTGTCGGCGTAGGCCGGGTGGTGACCGCCGAGCGCCTTGCGCACGTAGTCGGACCCGATGAAACCGGCGCCGCCGGTGACCGGGATCTGCATAGTTGGCTCTCTTTGTTGGTGTGCAATGAAGATTCGATATCCACATCGGACAGCCACGCGCGGGTGGCGGTGTCGGCAGTGTGGGCGGACGGGGGATCCGGTCACCGCCGGCTACCAGTCGGGAACTGGGAAAACTCTCACACCGGCTGTGCTCCCGGCCGCCGATGTCGTGAGTCGGACTACCTTTCGCGGCCATGAAGGTACGTGAACTCGCGATCGAGGGCGCGCTCGAATTCAGCCCGACGGTGTTCGCCGACCAGCGCGGCCTGTTCGTCTCCCCGCTCCAGGAACCGGCCTTCTCGGACGCGACCGGCGCGCCCTTCCGGCTGGCCCGGTCCTTCCACAGCACCTCGCGCCGGGGGGTGCTGCGGGGCATCCACTTCACCACCGCGCCGCCCGGCTGCGCCAAGTACATCCACTGCGCCCGGGGCCGGGCGCTGAACTTCGTGGTCGACCTGCGGGAGGGCTCGCCGAGCTTCGGCCGGTGGGACGCCGTCGACCTCGACGAGGTGTCCTACCGGGCCATCTACCTGACCAGCGGCCTCGGCCACGCCTTCGTGGCGCTGGAGGACGACACCGACATGGTTTTCCTGTGCACGGCCCCGTACCGCGCCGACGACGAGCTCTCGGTCAACCCGCTGGACCCGGAGATCGGCCTGCCGGTGCCGGCCGGCCTCGACCCGGTGCGGTCGGACCGGGACACGGTCGCGCCGACGCTGGCCCAGGCGCTGGCCGACGGCCTGCTGCCGAGGTTCGAGGACTGCCGGGTGTGACCGGGCCGCGCGTGGGACTGGATCGGGCCGGATTGTGGGGGTTCGACCAGACTCGGGCCGTCAGCCGCCCGGGACACCGCGCGAGGCGCCGATGATCGCACCCGCTTGACCCAAGCACAGATCGCCGACAAGACGGTAGGTACGGGCAGTGAAGGGAATCATTCTCGCCGGCGGCAGCGGAACGCGCCTGCACCCGGCGACTCTCGGGGTGTCCAAGCAGCTGATGCCCATCTACGACAAGCCGATGGTGTACTACCCGCTGTCGGTGCTCATGCTCGCCGACATCCAGGACATCCTGCTCATCTCGACGCCGACCGACCTGCCGCTGTTCGAGCGCCTGCTCGGCGACGGGTCCGAGCTGGGCCTGAACATCAGCTATGCGGTGCAGCCCAGCCCGGACGGCCTGCCGCAGGCGTTCACCATCGGCGCCGACCACATCGGCGACGACTCGGTCGCGCTGATCCTGGGCGACAACGTCTTCCACGGCCCCGGTTTCTCCGAGCTGCTGGCCAACACCGCGCGCAATCTCGACGGCGCGGTGCTGTTCGGCTACCCGGTGGCCGACCCCGAGCGCTACGGCGTGGGCGAGGTCGACGCCACCGGCAAGCTGATCTCCATCGAGGAGAAGCCGGCCCAGCCCAAGTCCAACCGCGCCATCACCGGGCTGTACTTCTACGACAACGACGTCGTGGACATCGCCCGCAACCTCAAGCCCTCGGCCCGCGGCGAGCTGGAGATCACCGACGTGATCCGCGCCTACCAGGCCCGGGACAAGGTGCACGTGGTCGACCTCGGCCGCGGTTTCGCCTGGCTGGACACGGGCATGCACGACGCGCTGCTGGAGGCCTCGCAGTACGTGCAGACCCTGCAGAACCGGCAGGGCGTGGGCATCGCGTGTCTCGAGGAGATCGCGATGCGGATGGGCTTCATCAGCGCCGACGAGTGCTACCGGCTGGGCGAGAAGCTGGCCAAGTCCGGGTACGGCAAGTACCTGATGACCGTGGCCGCCGCAGGCGCCTGAGAGAAGGGGGAACCTCCATGGCGGGCAAGCACATCGCGGTGTTCAACTTCCCCGCGCACGGGCACGTCAACCCGTCGCTGCCGGTGGTCGCCGAGTTGGTGCGCCGGGGGCACCGGGTCACCTACTTCGTGCCGGAGAACTACCACGAGGCGGTGGCCGCGACCGGCGCGACCCCGGTCGCCTACGTCTCGTCCGCGCCGGTCGACTGGTCGACCGAGCGGATCCCGGCCGTGATGACGCCGGAGGTCGTCTACAAGGCGCTGCGGTTCCAGGTGGACGAGGGCTTCGCCCCGCTGTCGGTGGCCGAGCGGCGGCTGGCCGACGACCGGCCGGACCTGATCATCTACGACCAGGTCGCCATGCACGCCGGCAAGCTGTTGGCCCGCAAGTGGAACGTGCCGGCGGTGATGGCCTGCACGACGTTCGCGGCCAACGAGCTGTACTCGCCGTACGCGAGCATGTCGGCCGACTTCCCGGTGGACATCGACCCGAACCACCCGGACCTGGCCGAGATGGCCAAGATCACGCCGGCCACGCTGGCCGAGCACGACGTGCCGATCGAGGAGTTCGCCGCCCGCAACGAAAAGGCCGTGCTGGTCTACCTGCCGCGGTCGTTCCAGCTGGGGCAGGAGCACTTCGACGACAGCTACGCGTTTGTCGGCCCGGCGCTGGACGAGGGCGGCCGGCACGACGACACCGACTGGACGCCGCCGACCGACGGCCGCCCGCTGCTGCTGATCACCATGGGCAGCCACGACTACGAGAACCGGTTGCAGTTCTACCGGGACTGCGTCACCGCCTTCGCCGATTCCCCGTGGCACGTGGTGATGGCCGTCGGCAAGCGGATCGACGTCGCCGACCTGGGCCCGCTGCCGGCGCACTTCGAGGTCCACTCGTGGATCCCGCAGCCGGAGATCCTCAAGCACGCCAAGGCATTCCTCGCTCACGGCGGCATGGGAAGCGTGATGGAGGCGCTGAGCAACGGGGTCGCGCCGGTCGTGCTGCCCAAGCTCGCGGAGCAGGGTCTGATCGCCGACCAGGTGGTGGCGCTCGGCGTCGGCCGCAAGATCGCGCCGACCGAGGTCACGCCGGCCCGGCTGCGCGCGGCGGTCGACGAGCTGGCCGCCGACGAGTTGGCCCAGCAGCGGGCCAAGCAGCTGAGCGCGGACATCCGTGCCGCCGGCGGCGCGCCCGCGGCGGCCGATGCGGTCGAGGCGGTGTTGCCATGAGCGATTCCCGGCGACTGCACGTCGCTTTCCTGCCTTACCCGGCGCACGGGCACACCCCGCCGATGCTGCCCCTGGTCGCGGAGATGGTCCGCCGCGGCCACCGGGTCACGTGCTTCACCTCGCCGGCCTTCCAGGAGCGGGTCGAGGCCACCGGCGCCCGGGCCGTGCTCTACGGGGCCGAGCTGGAGACCCGGCCGGCCAAGGACTGGTTCACCGTCGACGAGGTGTGCTGGATGATGACCGACCTGGTGAACAACACCATGGCGGTCGCGCCCGGCATCGACGCCGAGTTCGCGCGGGACTGGCCCGACGTCATCGCCTACGACACCACCCTGTGGGCGCCGGGCCGGTTCACCACCTGGCGGGCCCGCGAGAACGTGGTCCAGATGATCGCCACCTTCGCGTCCAACGAGCACTTCTCGATGGCCGCCGACGGCGGCAAGGTGGCCGGCGAGGGCGGCACCGAGGTCGGCGAGATCGACCCCGACCACCCCGGCCTGGTCGAGCTGGGCCGCCTGCTGGACAAGCACTCCAGCCACTACGGCGTGCCGGCGGACGCGATCGACGGGCTGCTGGAGGGCTTCGACGAGTTCAGCCTGGTCTTCGTGCCCCGGGAGCTCCAGCCGGCCGGCGACACCTTCGGCGACAGCCACGTCTTCGTCGGCTCCCTGCTCAGCGAGTCGTCGACCGACCAGGGCTGGCGGCCGCCGGACAACGGCCGGCCGGTGGTGCTGGTGTCGCTGGGCACCACGGTCAACCGTGGCCCGGAGTTCTTCCAGGACACCATGCGGGCCATGGCCGACCTGCCGTGGCACGTGGTGATGACCATGGGCAACAAGGTGAATCCCGACGAGCTGGGCGAGCTGCCCGACAACGTCGAGGTGCACCAGTGGATTCCGCTCGACGACGTGCTGCGGCACGCGAGCCTGATGGTGTGCCAGGGCGGCATGGGCACCGTGTTGCAGTCGCTGTGGCACGGCGTGCCGATGATCGTGGTGCCCCATCACGGCGAGCAGAAGCTCAACGCCGACCGGCTCGACCAGCTCGGCCTAGCCCGGGTGCTGTCCCAGGAACAGGTGAGCCCGCAGGCGTTGCGTGAGCTCGCGCTGGAGCTGGTCGACGACACCGAGCTGCACGGCCGGGTGGCGGCGATGCGCGATGTCGTGCGCGACAGCGGCGGTGTCCGGCTGGCCGCCGACACCCTCGAAGCCCGCGCCAAGGGAGGGCGATGATGGACGAACCGATGTACGGGCTGCCCACCGAGCGCGTCACTCCGTTCGATCCGCCCGAGGTCTACCGGGAACTGCGGGAACGGGGTTGCCCCGTCAGCAGGATGCGGATGCCGGTCAGCCTGGACGGGCAGGACGGCTGGCTGGTGACCAGCCTCGAGCACGCGCGCGAGGTGCTGGCCGACAACCGGTTCAGCCACCGCAAGGAACTGGTCTCGCTGGCCATCCCGTCGCCGGTTCCGTTGGGGGACGGCAAGTACGAGCCGACCCCGGCCGCGCCCGGCGCGTTCATCGCCATGGACCCGCCCGAGCACGGCCGCTACCGGCGCATGCTCACCGGCCACTTCACCGTGCGCCGGGTGCGGGAGCTCGAACCGCTGATGGAGCGGGTGGCCGGCCGCTACCTGGACGAGATGGCCGCCGCCGGCGGCCCGGTGGACCTGGTCTCCGCCTTCGCCCACCCGTTCCCCATCGACATGATGTGCGAGCTGGTCGGGGTGCCGGAGTGGGCGCGCCAGCCCGCGGTCGACCACCTGGCCATGGTGGCGCGCACCTCGTACACCATGGACGAGATCATGGCGGCCATCATCGAGCTGCCGGTGATCCTGACCAAGCTGGTCGAGGACGCCAAGGCCGCGCCGGCCGGCGACGACATGCTCAGCGCGCTGGTGCGGCTGCCGGACGTGACCGACGAGGAACTGGTCAGTCTGTTGTGGACGGTGCTCGGCGGCGGCTTCGACACCAGCGGCAACATGCTGGCGCTGGGGGTGTTCGCGCTGCTGGAGCACCCCGACCAGCTGGCCAGGCTCCAAGCCGAGCCGGAGCTGCTGGACAACGCCGTCGAGGAGCTGCTGCGCTACCTGACGATCTCCCAGTTCGGGGCCAGCCGGGCGGCGCTGGAGGACGTGGAGATCGGCGGGCAGCTGATCAAGAAGGGCCAGACCGTGGCGGTGGGCCTGCCGGCCGCCAACCGCGACCCCGACAAGTTCCCGGACCCCGACCGGCTCGACATCTGCCGGTCCACCCAGGGGCACGTCGCCTTCGGGCACGGCGTGCACCAGTGCCTGGGCCAGAACCTGGCCCGGATGACGCTGAAGGTCGGCTACCGCATGCTGTTCGAGCGTTTCCCCACGCTGCGCCTGGCCACGCCGGCCAGCGAGGTGCCCACCGGCGGCGACCTCGTGCACTACGGGGTGCACAAGCTGATGGTCACCTGGGACTCGTGACCATGCCTCGTCTGTAGTGATCCTGCTAGAGCCCACCTTCACGCCGGCCCCGCACCAGTGGGGCCGGCGTGATACTGCGGCCATGCCAGCGTTGCCGCCCTGCCCTCCCTGTTCCCGCGTTTGTGTCGGTGGCGAGAAGGCCACGTTCGCACCGGCTGCCCCAAGGAGCTGACTTCAGATGGAGAACGAGCAGAAACTCCGTGACTACCTGAAGCGGGTCACGGCCGAACTGGGCCAGGTTCGGCGGCAGCTGCGGGAGAGCGAGAACAGGCAGAACGAGCCGATCGCCATCGTGTCGATGAGCTGCCGGCTGCCCGGCGGCGTGACGACTCCGGAACAGGCGTGGCAGCTGCTGGTCGACGAGCGCGACACGGTCGGGGAGTGCCCGACCGACCGGGGCTGGGACATCGAGGGCCTCTACGACCCCGACCCCGAGCACATCGGCACCACCTACACCCTGGCCGGCTCCTTCCTCGACGACGCGGCCGGGTTCGACGCGGACTTCTTCGGCTCCTCGCCGCGGGAGGCGCTGGCGATGGACCCGCAGCAGCGGGTGCTGCTCGAAGCCACCTGGGAGGCGTTCGAGCGGGCCGGGCTGGTGCCGGCCGAGCTGCGCGGCAGCCGGACGGGCGTGTTCGTGGGCGTCAGCGACCAGGCCTACGGCAGCGGGGAGGTGGCCGACCGGGACAGCGTGGAAGGGCATCTGCTGCTGGGCACCAGCATCGCGGCCGTGGCCGGCCGGGTCGCCTACAGCTTCGGCCTCGAGGGGCCGACGATGACCGTGGACACGATGTGCTCCTCGGCGCTGGTCGCCGCGCACACGGCGGCGCAGGCGTTGCGCCGTAACGAATGCACGCTCGCGGTGGTGGCCGGGGTCACGGTCATGGGCTCGCCGCGCAACTTCATCGAGTTCAGCCGGCAGCGGGGCCTGGCGGCCGACGGCCGCTGCAAGCCGTTCTCGGCCGACGCCGACGGCACCGGCTGGGGCGAGGGCGTCGGCGTCCTGGTGCTGGAACGGCTTTCCGACGCGCAGCGCAACGGGCACAAGGTGCTGGCCGTGATGCGGGGCAGCGCGGTCAACTCCGACGGCGCGTCCAACGGCCTGACCGCGCCCAACGGCCCGTCGCAGCGGCGGCTGATCCGGCAGGCGCTGGCCGACGCCAAGCTGACCGGCGCGCAGATCGACGTCGTCGAGGCGCACGGCACGGGCACCACACTGGGCGACCCGATCGAGGCGCAGGCGCTGCTGGCGACCTACGGCCAGGACCACAGCGAGGAAAGGCCGCTGTGGCTGGGCACCATCAAGTCGAACATCGGGCACACCCAGGCCGCCTCGGGCGCGGCCGGGATCATCAAGATGGTGCTGGCGATGCAGCGCGGGGTGCTGCCCAAGTCGCTGCACTCCGAGGAACCGACCCCGCACGTCGACTGGTCGGCCGGCCACGTGCAGCTGGTGACCGAGTCGATGGCGTGGCCGGCCGACGGCGAGGAGCCGCGGCGGTCCGCCGTGTCGTCCTTCGGCGGCAGCGGCACCAACGCGCACGTGATCCTCGAACAGGCGCCCGCCGTGACCGAGGAGGAGCCGGCCCGCACGCCGACGACGCGGGTGGTTCCCCTTGTCCTGTCCGGCAAGTCGCCGGAAGCGGTGGCGGAGCAGGCTTCGCGGCTGACGGGCGTGGACGCCGACCCGGTCGATGTCGCCTTCACGCTCGCGACCCTTCGGTCCGCCTTCGACTTCAGCTCGGTCGTGCTCAGCGACGCCGTGTCCGAGGGCCTGGCGGCGATCGCCTCTGGCGAGAGCCGTCCCGTGGTCCGGTTGACCGGGCAGACCGCGTTCGCCTTCACTGGCCAGGGCGCGCAGCGGGTCGGCATGGGGCGCGAGTTGCACGCCACGTTTCCGGCGTTCGCCGCCGCGTGGGACGAGGTGGTGGCCCACCTGGACCCGAAGCTGGCCGATGTCGTGTGGGGCACGGACCAGGCAGTGTTGAACCAGACGGCTTTCGCGCAGCCGGCGCTGTTCGCCTTCGAGGTGGCGCTGTTCCGGTTGCTGGAGTCGTGGGGCGTCAAGCCCGACTTCGTCTTCGGGCACTCGGTCGGCGAACTCGCCGCCGCGCACGTGGCCGGCGTTCTGTCCATTGAGGACGCTTGCGCGCTGGTGTCGGCTCGGGGTCGGCTGATGCAGGCGCTGCCCGAGGGCGGCGCGATGGTGGCGGTGCAGGCGGCCGAGGCCGATGTGCTGCCATACCTGACCGACCGGGTGTCGATCGCCGCGGTCAACGGCCCGGATGCCGTGGTGCTGTCCGGCGACGAAGAGGCCGTGCTGGCCGTGGCGGCCCGGTTCGAGAAGACCAAGCGGCTCCAGGTTTCGCACGCGTTCCACTCGCCGCTGATGGAGCCGATGCTGGCCGAGTTCCGCCAGGTCGCCGAGGGGCTTTCCTTCAGCGAACCGCGAATCCCGGTGGTGACGACCTCCGCCGGCGGCGGGCGCTGGACCGAACCGGAGTACTGGGTTCGACACGTGCGCGAGGCGGTTCGCTTCGCCGACGGCGTGCGGGAGCTCGAAGACGCCGAGGCCACCCGGATCATCGAGATCGGGCCGGACGCCGTCCTGTCGGGGATGGCCGCTTCGTGCGCGCGTGCGGCTTCAGTTGTTGCCATGCAACGGCGTGAGCGTTCGCAGGAGCGTGAGCTGGTCGCCGGCCTGGCCCGGGCGTTCGCCCTCGGCGTGGACGTCGACTGGACGGCCTTCTTCACCGGCATCGACGCCCGGCCGGCCGACCTGCCGACGTATGCCTTCCAGCACCAGAGCTTCTGGCTGGCCACGGGCAGCAAGGCCGGCGACGTTCGGTCGGCGGGTCTGGAGTCGACCGGGCACCAGCTGCTGGGCGCGGCCCTGGACCGGCCGGAGGTCGGCGGGATCGTGCTGACCGGCCGGCTGTCGGTGGATGCCACGCCGTGGCTGGCCGATCACGTGATCGGCAGCACGAAGTTGTTCCCCGGCACGGGTTTCGTCGAGCTGGCGCTGTGGGCCGGCGACCAGGTCGGCTGCGACGTGGTCGAGGAGCTGACGTTGCAGGCGCCGCTGGTGCTGCCCGATCGGGGCGGCGTGGCGGTCCAGGTCGTGGTCGACGAGTCGAACCAGGCCGCGGTGTACTCGCGGGCCGAGGGCTCCGACGAGTCGTGGATCCGGCACGCCACGGCGGTTCTCGGCACCGGATCGGCCGAGTCGTTCGAGCTGACGGAGTGGCCGCCGGCCGGGGCGCAGCCGGTGGACCTGACCGGCTGGTACGACCGGGCGGCCGAGGTCGGCGCGGTGTTCGGCCCGGTTTTCCGGGGCATGCGGGCGGCGTGGACGGTTGGCGAGGAGGTGTTCGCCGAGGTCGCGCTGCCGGAGGGCACCGAGGTCGACGGCCTCGGGGTGCATCCGGCGCTGCTGGACGCCGCCCTGCACGCCTTCCGCCTGACGCGGCCGGACACCGAGCGGGCGGCGATCCCGTTCGCCTGGGAATCGGTTTCGTTGCACGCCACCGGCGCTTCCGCGCTGCGGGTGCGGCTCAAGCCGACCGGCGACGGCACGGCCATGCTGTGGGCGGCCGACCCGACCGGTGCGCCGGTGGTGTCGGTGGAATCGTTGGCGTTGCGGCAGGTTGACACCGACGAGGTCGGCGCGCGGCGGTCGGGTGACTCGCTGTTCGCCGTCGAGTGGGCGCCGGTCACGGACACGGCCGAGGCCGTGGCCCCGGAGCACACGGTGTTCGAGCCGGACGTGACCTCGGTCCGCACGGCCACGTATGCGACGTTGGCGCGGTTGCAGGCCGGCGAGCCGGTGGTCGTGGTGACCCGCGGCGATCTCCCCGGCGCGGCGGTGGCCGGCCTGGTCCGGTCGGCCCAGCTGGAGAACCCGGACCGGTTCGTGCTGGTGGACGCCGAGCCGGGGGTGGACGTCGAGGCGTTGCTGCCGCGGATCATCGGCTCCGGCCGGTCGGAACTGCGGGTGCGGGACGGCGAGCTGTTGGCGGCCCGGCTGGCCCGGGTGGCGGTGCCGGAGCCGGCGGCGGTGTTCGACGGCCCGGTGCTGGTCACCGGCGGCACCGGTGGCTTGGGCGCGCAGCTGGCTCGTCACCTGGTTGTGGCGCACGGGGTTCGCGACCTGGTGCTGACCAGCCGTCGCGGCCCGGACGCGCCCGGTGCGTCCACTGTGGAGCGTGAGCTGACCGAGCTCGGCGCGACGGTGAAGATCGTCGCCTGCGACGCGGCCGACCGGGACCAGCTGGCGGCGGTGATTCGCCCCGACCTGGCCGCGGTGGTGCACGTTGCCGGCGTCATCGACGACGGTGTGCTGTCCGCGCTGACGCCGGACCGGCTGGACACGGTGTTCCGGCCGAAGGTGGACGCGGCCTGGAACCTGCACGAGCTCACCAAGGACCTGAACCTCAAGGCGTTTGTGCTGTTCTCCTCGGCGACCGGGGTCATCGGCAACGCCGGCCAGGCCAACTACGGCGCGGCCAACGCCTACCTCGACGGGCTGGCCGAATACCGGCGTTCCCTTGGCCTGCCTGCGGTTTCGCTGGCCTGGGGCATGTGGGACGGCGGCATGGCCGACACCGTCGACACCGCGCGGATCAACCGCGGCGGCGTGTTGGGCCTGTCGATCGAGCAGGGCCTGGCCCTGTTCGACGCCGCGACCGGCAGCGAACACGCCGCGCTGGTGCCGATTCGCCTGGACGTCAAGGCGTTGAACGACCTCGGCCCCGACCGGGTGCCGGCGATGCTGCGTGGTCTGGTCCGAGCCCGGCGGCGGGTCGCCGGGCAGGCGGCCGCCGGCGCGCTGGCCGCGCGGCTGACCGGCGTCCCCGTCGACGAGCGCCTGGCCGTCGTGCTGGGTGTCGTGCGGCAGGAGGCGGCGACGGTCCTCGGCCACGCCGGCCCGGAGGCGATCGCTCCGGAGCGGGCGTTCACCGAGCTGGGCTTCGATTCCCTGCTGGCGGTGGAGTTCCGCAACGGGTTGAGCGAGCGGGTCGGCGCGCGGCTGCCGGCGACGCTGGTGTTCGACTACCCGACCCCGGCCGTGCTGGCCGAGCACCTGCTGGCCGAGGTGGTCGGGGACAGTCCGGCCGAGGCCAAGGCCGTGCGGGCCAAAGTGTCCTCGGACGAGCCGATCGCGATCGTCGGCATGGCCTGCCGCTACCCGGGCGGTGTCAGCTCGCCCGAGGACCTGTGGCGGCTGGTCGCCGACGGCGTGGACGCGGTGTCGCTGTTCCCCGGCGACCGCGGCTGGGGCGTCGAGGGCAGCTACGACCCGACCGGCGAGCGGCCCGGCACCACGTACACCCGTGAGGGCGGCTTCCTGCACGACGCCGCGATGTTCGACCCGGGCCTGTTCTCGATCAGCCCCCGCGAGGCGATCACCATGGACCCGCAGCAGCGGTTGCTGCTGGAGACGGCGTGGGAGACGTTCGAGCGGGCCGGTATCGACCCGAAGTCGTTGCGGGGCAGTGACACCGGTGTGTTCGCCGGCCTGATGTACCACGAGTACGAGGGCAACCAGAACACGGGTTCGATCGCCTCCGGCCGCGTGTCGTACACCTTCGGTCTGGAAGGGCCGGCGGTCACGGTCGACACGGCGTGCTCGTCTTCGCTGGTGGCCATGCACCTTGCCGCGCAGTCGCTGCGCTCGGGCGAGTCCTCGCTGGCGCTGGCCGGTGGTGTGACCGTGATGCCGACGCCGGACATGTTCATCGAGTTCAGCCGGCAGAGCGGCCTCGCCAACGACAGCCGGTGCAAGTCCTTCGCCGACGCGGCCAACGGCACGGGCTGGTCCGAGGGCGTCGGCCTGCTGCTGCTGGAGCGGCTGTCGGACGCCAAGCGGAACGGCCACCGGGTGCTGGCCCTGATCAGGGGTTCCGCGGTCAATCAGGACGGTGCTTCCAACGGTCTGACGGCCCCGAACGGCCCGTCGCAGCAGCGGGTGATCCGCCGGGCGCTGGCTTCCGCTGGGTTGGATGTGTCCGATGTGGACGCCGTTGAGGCGCATGGCACCGGCACGCGGCTGGGCGACCCGATCGAGGCGCAGGCGATTCTGGCCACCTACGGTCAGGACCGCGACGAGCCGCTGTGGTTGGGGTCGATCAAGTCCAACATCGGCCACACTCAGGCTGCGGCCGGTGTTGCCGGTGTGATCAAGATGGTCATGGCCATGCGGCACGGTGTGCTGCCGCGGACCTTGCACGTCGACACGCCCAGCACGCACGTGGACTGGACCGAGGGTGCGGTTGAGCTGCTGACCGAGCAGCGGGCGTGGCCGGAGACCGGTCGTCCGCGCCGGGCCGGCATCTCGTCGTTCGGTGTGAGCGGCACCAATGCGCACGTGATCATCGAGCAGGCCCCGGCGGTCAAGGAGACGGCCGTTGAGCGCTCGGCCTTCGCGCCGCTGGTGCTGTCCGGTGCGACCAAGGAGGCCCTGCGCGGCCAGGCCGCTCGACTCGCATCCATTGTGGACGGTGAGGAGCTGGCGGACGTCGCCTACTCGCTGGTGAAGACGCGGACGTCGTTCGAGCACCGCGCCGTGGTGTTCAGTGCCGACGCGCTGCGCGCCTTCGCCGAGGGCCGGCCCGCGCCGGGGGTGGTGACCGGCGCAGCCGTGGATGGCCTGACGGCGTTCATGTTCTCCGGTCAGGGGTCGCAGCGAGTGGGCATGGGGCGCGAGCTGTACGCGGCCTTCCCGGTGTTCGCCGAGGCGCTGGACGCGGTGTTGGCCCACCTGGATGGGGATCTTCGCGGCGCGATGTTCGACGGCACCGCTGACCTGAGCCAGACCGGCTACACGCAGCCGGCTTTGTTCGCCATCGAGGTTGCCCTGTTCCGTCTGCTGGAGTCGTGGGGCGTCAAGCCGGACTTCCTGGTGGGGCACTCGATCGGCGAGTTGGCGGCCGCACATGTCGCTGGCGTACTGAGCCTTGCGGATGCGTGCCGGCTGGTGACCGCCCGTGGTCGTCTGATGCAGGCGCTGCCCGAGGGCGGCGCGATGGTGGCCGTCCAGGGCACTGAGGCCGAGGTTCTGCCGTACCTGTCCGAGAAGGTGTCCATCGCCGCGATCAACGGGCCGGACTCGGTCGTCGTCTCCGGCGACGAGGACGCGGTGCTGGCGGTGGCCGCGAGGTTCGAGAAGACCAAGCGGCTCAAGGTTTCGCACGCTTTCCACTCGCCGCTGATGGACCCGATGCTCGACGAGTTCCGTGCGATCGCCGAGGGCATCAGCTACGCCCAGCCTCGGATTTCCGTGGTGTCGAACCTGACCGGCGAGCTGGTCGCCGAGTTCGACGCCGAGTACTGGGTGCGGCACGTGCGTGAGGCCGTGCGGTTCCACGACGGCGTGACCACGTTGCGGGCTCAGGGCGTGACCACCTTCCTGGAGGTCGGGCCGGACGGCGTCCTGGCGGCCATGGCCGAGGGTTCCGTCGCGCTGCTGCGCCGCGACCGTGACGAGGTCGAGGCGGCCACCGCCGCGCTGGCCGGGCTGCACGTCCGCGGGATCAAGGTCGACTGGCTCAAGCTGATCTCCGGCCGGCTGATCGACCTGCCGACCTACGCGTTCCAGCGCGAGCGCTTCTGGATCAACGCCAAGCCGGTTGGCCGGTCCACTGTGGACAACTGGCACTACGGCCTGACCTGGACCCCGGTCAACAGCGCCCCAAGTGCCCCGGTGTCGGGCGCCTGGGTGCTGGCGGTGCCGGAGCACGAGCTGGACAGCGGCGTGGTCGGCTCGGTCGCCAAGCAGCTGCGCGAGCGGCTCGGCGAGGTAGTCCCGCTCGTCGTCGGCGACGTCGACCGCGAGACCCTGGCCGGCCGGCTGGCTGAGCTGCCGGGCGAGGTGACCGGCGTGATCTCCTTGCTGGCCCTGGACGACCAGGCCGACCCGGACCACCCCGAGGTCTCGGCCGGCGTCGCCCGGACCCTCACCCTGGTGCAGGCCGCCGGCGACGCCGGCCGCACCACCCCGCTGTGGTGCCTGACCCAGGGCGCGGTCGCCGTCGACGACAGCGACCCGCTGAGCAGCCTGCCGCAGGCCGGCATGTGGGGCCTGGGCCGGGTGATCGCGCTGGAGTACCCGCAGCAGTGGGGCGGACTGATCGACCTGCCCGAGGTGCTCGACGACCGGGCGACCGAACGCCTCATCGGCGCGCTGGCCGGCCCCGGCGGCGAGGACCAACTGGCCATTCGCGCCGCCGGCGTGTTCGCCCCGCGCATCACGCTATCCACTGTGGACGGACCCGTGGCCAAGCCGTGGCAGCCGCACGGAACCGTGCTGGTCACCGGCGGCACCGGCGCGCTCGGCGGCCACGTCGCCCGGCAGCTGGCCGGTAGCGGTGCGGAGCACCTGCTGCTGGTCAGCCGGCGTGGTCCGGCCGCCGACGGCGCGGCCGAACTGGAAGCGGAGCTGACCGAGCTCGGTGTGCGGGTGACCGTGGCCGCGTGCGACGTCGCCGACGCGGACGCCGTCCGTGAGCTGCTGGCCTCGATCCCGTCGGAGCAGCCGCTCACCGCGGTCGTGCACACCGCCGGCGTCCTGGCCGACAGCGTGGTGGATGCCTTGACACCGGAGCGTTTTGTCGACGTGCTGCGCTCGAAGGTGACCTCGGCCGAGGTGCTGGACGAGGTGACCCGTGACCTCGACCTGGACGCCTTCGTGCTGTTCAGCTCGCTGTCCGGGGTCGTGGGCACGCCCGGCCAGGGCAACTACGCCGCCGCCAACAGCGCCCTGGACGCGCTGGCCGGACGCCGCCGGGCCGCCGGTCTGCCGGCCGTCTCCATCGCCTGGGGCCCGTGGGCCGGCGGCGGCATGGCCGACGAGGCGATCATGGCCCGACACCGCCGTAGCGGCGTCGTGCCCATGTCCCCGGAACGCGCCGCCGCCGCGATGCGCCTTGCCGTCGATCACGGCCAGGTCCGGCCGATCATCGTCGACGTCGACTGGGAGCGCTTCGTCCCGACCTTCACCGGTCCCCGCACCAGCCACCTGTTCGACGTCGTGCATGAGCCGAGCGGGCCGGCGGTCAGCTCCGACGCCCTACGGGAACGCCTGACCGGACTGGCCCGGCCGGAGCGGATCCGCGTGCTGGAGGACCTGGTCTGCGGCACCGCCGCCGTCGTCCTGGGCCACGCCAGCGCCACCGCCGTCGAGCCCACCCGCGCCTTCCGTGAGCTCGGCTTCGACTCCCTCATGGCCGTCGAACTCCGCAACGGCCTCGGCGCCGCCACGGACCTGTCCCTGCCCGCCACCGTCGTCTTCGACCACGTCACCCCGGCCGCACTGGCCGAACGCCTCCTCGTCGAGCTCTTCCCCGACGAGGCCGGCGACCAGTTCGACGACCTCGAGACCCGGACCCGCAAGGCCCTGGCCGAGATCCCGCTGCAACGACTGCGCGACGCCGGCCTGCTCGACACCCTGCTCACACTGGCCGACCCGGACGCCCAGCCCGCCCCCGCCGGCCAGGCCGATATCGCCGACTCGATCGACGAGATGGACGCCGACAGCCTGATGCGCCTGGTGCAGGGCGACTTCGCCGCGCACCAGCTCTCCGAAGGGAACCAGCCATGACTGAGCCGACGGCGAAGGTCGTCGAAGCGCTCCGGACCGCGGTCAAGCAGATCGAGACGCTGCGCGCGCAGAACCGCGAACTGGTGGACGCGGCGAGGGAACCGATCGCGATCGTGTCCATGGCGTGTCGGTTCCCGGGCGGGGTGCGGACTCCGGAGGACCTGTGGCGGTTGCTGGCCGACGGGACGGACGCCATGTCCGGGTTCCCGACGGACCGGGGCTGGGACCTGGAGACGCTGATCGACTCGGATCCGGACCGGGTCGGGGCCAGTTATGTGGACCAGGGCGGCTTCCTGGACGACGCGGCGGAGTTCGACCCGGGGTTCTTCGGCATCTCGCCGCGCGAGGCGGTGGCGATGGACCCGCAGCAGCGGCTGCTGCTGGCCACGTCGTGGGAGGCGATGGAGCGGGCGGGCATCGACCCGCACTCGCTCAAGGGCGGCCCGGTCGGCGTGTTCACGGGCACCAACGGCCAGGACTATGGCCTGCTCGCGGCGGAGGCCGTCGAGGAGACGGAGGCCTATCAGGCCACCGGCAACAACGCCTCGGTGATGGCCGGCCGGCTCTCCTACACCTTCGGGTTCGAGGGCCCGGCGGTCACGATGGACACGGCGTGCTCGGCGTCGCTGGTGGCGATGCACCTTGCCGCGCAGGCACTTCGGTCCGGCGAATGCTCGCTGGCGCTGGCCGGCGGTGTGACGGTGATGTCCACGCCGACGATCTTCTCGATCTTCTCCCGGCAGCGCGGCTTGTCCAAGGACGGCCGGGTGCGGGCGTTCTCCGACGACACCGACGGCACCGGCTGGGGCGAAGGCGTCGGCATGGTCGTGCTGGAGCGGCTGTCCGACGCCAAGCGCAACGGCCACCCGATTCTGGCCGTGCTCAAGGGATCCGCGGTCAACCAGGACGGCGCGTCCAACGGCCTGACGGCCCCGAACGGCCCGTCGCAGCAGCGGGTCATCCGGCAGGCGCTGAACAACGCCAACCTGTCGGCGTCCGAAGTGGACGTCGTCGAGGCGCACGGCACCGGCACCACCCTGGGCGACCCGATCGAGGCGCAGGCGCTGATCGCGACCTACGGCCGCGACCGGGACCAGGAGCGGCCGCTGTGGCTGGGGTCGATCAAGTCCAACATCGGCCACACCCAGGCCGCGGCCGGGGTCGCCGGCGTGATGAAGATCGTGCTGGCGTTGCAGAACGGCGTGCTGCCCAAGACTTTGCACGTGTCCGAGCCGACGTCCCATGTGGACTGGAGCGCCGGCACGGTCAAGCTGGCGACCGAGCAGGTGCCGTGGCCGGCCCGGGCCGACCGGCCCCGCCGGGCCGGTGTGTCCTCCTTCGGCGTCAGCGGCACCAACGCGCACGTGATCATCGAACAGGCGCCGGCGGTCGACGAGCCGGAGCGGGTTGAACCCCACGGTGTCATTCCCTGGCCGCTGTCCGGGCGGACCGAGCAGGCGCTCAGCGATCAGGCCCGGCGGCTGCGGGACGCGCTGGACGACGGTTTCTCGGTGGCGGACATCGGTTTCTCGCTGGCCACCACCCGTAGCGCGTTCGACGAGCGCGCGGTGCTGATCGGCCAGGACCGTGACGAGTTCCGCGAGGCCCTGGACGCGGTCATCGGCGCGACACCGTCGCCGCGGGTGCTGCGCGGCCGCGCGCTGGGCCGGGGCAAGGTCGCTTTTGTCTTCCCGGGCCAGGGTTCGCAGTGGGTCGGCATGGCCGTCGACCTGATCGAGGCCTACCCGGTGTTCGCCGCCCGCATGGACGAGTGCGCGCAGGCGCTGTCCGAGTTCGTCGACTGGTCGCTGCTGGACGTCCTCGGGGATGCCGAGGCGCTGGAGCGGGTCGACGTCGTGCAGCCGGTGCTGTTCGCGGTGATGGTGTCGCTGGCCGCACTGTGGCGGTCGTTCGGGGTCGAACCGTCGGCCGTGGTCGGCCACTCGCAGGGTGAGATCGCCGCCGCCTGTGTCGCCGGCGCACTGTCCCTTCAGGACGCCGCGCGGGTCGTTGCCCTGCGCTCGAAGGCGATTCTGGCTCTGTCCGGCAAGGGCGGCATGGTGTCCGTGCCGCTGCCGGTGGACCAGATCGAGCTGCCCGATGGCGTGTCGATCGCGGCGGTGAACGGGCCGTCCTCGGTCGTCGTCTCCGGCGATCCCGACGGCCTGGCCACCGTGCTGGCCACGATCGACCGGGCCAAGGCGATCCCGGTGGACTACTCCTCGCACTCGGCCCAGGTCGAGTCGCTGCGCGAGGAGCTGCTGGAGATCCTCGCCCCGATCCGGCCGCGCGCGGCCGAGGTGCCGTTCTACTCGGCGGTGACCGGCGAGGAGTTCGACACCACCGGCCTGAACGCCGAGTACTGGTACACCAACCTGCGCCAGACCGTCTGGTTCGCCAAGACGGCCCAGGCATTGGCCGCGAGCGGCCACCGCTACTTCATCGAGTCCAGCCCGCACCCGGTGCTGGCCTTCGGTCTCCGGGAGACCCTGGACGACGACTCGGTCGTCCTCGGCTCGCTGCGTCGTGACGACGGCGGCCGCCAGCGCTGGATTACCTCGCTGGGCGAGGCCCACGCCCTCGGCCTCAAGCTGGACTGGGACGCCGTGTTCGCGGGCGTCGACGCGCGCCGCACCGAGTTGCCGACCTACGCCTTCCAGCTTGAGCGTTTCTGGTTGGAGCTCAAGCAGTCCGCCCGCGCCGACGTCACGTCGGCCGGCCTGCGGGCCACCGACCACCCGCTGCTGGGCGCGGCCATGGCCGTGGCCGACGACGACCGTCTGGTCTTCACCGGCCGTATCTCCACCCGCACCCATCCCTGGCTGGCTGATCACGCCGTGCTCGGCACGGTTCTGTTGCCCGGCACGGCTTTTGTCGAGCTGGCCCTGCACGCCGGGGAGCAGGTGGGCTGCGCGCACCTGGCCGACCTCGCGCTGGAGACCCCGCTGACGCTGCCCGCGCACAGCAGCGTCCAGCTCCAGGTCTCGGTGACCGCGGCCGACGAGTCCGGCAACCGGGCCGTCACGATCAACTCCCGCGAGAGCGAGGACGTGCCGTGGACGCGGCACGCCACCGGCACCCTCACCGCGACCGCTCCGACCAGCACCTTTGACCTGTCGGTGTGGCCGCCGGCCGGCGCGACGCCGGTGGAGTTCGGCGACATCTACGGCCGGCTGGCCGAGACCGGATTCGGCTACGGCCCGGTGTTCCAGGGCCTGCGTGCCGCATGGCGCTCGGGCAACGACATCTACGCCGAGATCCGGCTGCCCGAGGAGCAGCAGGACCTGGCCGCCCGCTTCGGCGTGCATCCGGCGCTGCTCGACGCCTCCCTGCACTCGTACCTGATCGACGAGGTCGACGAGGTCGCGCTGCCCTTCGCCTGGACCGGCGTGACCCTGCATGCCGTCGGCGCCAACGCCCTTCGCGTGCACGTCACGCCGGACGGCCGCGTGCTGGGCGCCGACGAGACCGGCGCTCCGGTGGTGTCGGTCGAGCGCATCGTGTCGCGGCCGCTGCCCAAGGGCGGGCTGCGCCAGCGTGTCGACTCGCTGTACGAGGTGGAGTGGGTCCCGGCCGTCTCGGCCGACGACAATTCCGAGTACGTGGTCCGGGACGCGCCGGAGGACCTGTACGAAGCCCTTGCCCTGGCCCAGGAATGGCTCGCCGACGAGCAGTCCCGGCTGGTGCTGGTCACCAAGGGCGCGGTCGCGGTCGGCCCGGACGAGGACGTGCCGAACCTGATGGGGGCGGCCGTGCTCGGCCTGCTCCGTTCGGCCCAGAACGAGAACCCCGGCCGATTCACCCTGGTTGACATCGACGAGGAGCCGGTTTCCCGCGAGGCGGTCGACGCGGCGGCGAGGACCGGTGAGCCGCAGATCGCCATTCGTAGCGGCGAACTTCGCATGCCGCGCCTGGCCCGCGCCGACGCCGGTGACGAGTTCACCTGGAACACCGAGGGCACGGTCCTGATCACCGGCGGCACCGGCCTGATCGGCGCATTGGTGGCTAAGCATCTCGTCACCGAACACGGTGTGCGCAACCTGCTGCTGACCAGCCGTCGCGGGCCGGACGCCCCCGGTGTGTCCACTTTGGAGCAAGAGCTCACCGAACTCGGTGCTGCGGTAACGATTGCCGCCTGCGACGCCGCCGACCGGGAGGCGCTGGCGGCCTTGCTGGCCGAGCACCCGGTGACGGCCGTCGTGCACAGCGCCGGCGTGCTGGACGACGGCATCGTCACGGCGCTGACGCCGGAGCGGCTGGACACCGTGCTGCGGCCCAAGGTCGACGCCGCCCGCAACCTGCACGAGCTGACCGGCGACCTGGACGCCTTCATCCTGTTCTCCTCCGGCGCCGGCGTGTTCGGCGGCCCCGGCCAGGGCAACTACGCCGCCGCCAACTCCTACCTGGACGCGTTGGCCCAGCACCGCCGGGCCAACGGCCAGCCAGGTGTCTCGCTGGCCTGGGGCCTGTGGGAGCAGGCCAGCGGCATGACCGGGCATCTGGACACCGCCGAGAAATCCCGGATGCGGGTCAACCAACTGTCCAATGAGGACGGTATGCGGCTGTTCGACGCCGCGCTGGGCGCCGACCGGGCCCTGCTCGTCCCGGTGGCGCTGGACTTCCGGATCAAGGACGTGCCGCACCTGCTGCGCGGCCTGATCCGCACCACTACCCGTCGCACGGCCAAGGCCGCCACGGTTGAGGGCTCGGCCTTCGCGCGCAGCATCGCCGCCCTCGCCCCGGAGGAGCGCGGCAAGGCGCTGCTCGACCTGGTCCGTGAGCACGCGGCGTCGGTGCTCGGCCATGCCAGCCCCGAGGCCGTGCGGCCCGACAACGCCTTCCGTGAGCTCGGTTTCGACTCGCTGACCGCGGTGACCCTGCGCAACCAGCTCACCGCCGCCACCGGCCTGAAGCTGCCGGCCACGCTGGTCTTCGACCACCCGTCCCCGGCCGTGCTGGCCCGCCACCTGCTGACCATGCTGGAGGGGGAGCGGACGGTCGTCGAGGCGGCGCCGCTGGCCGCCGCCGACGACGACCCGATCGTGATCGTCGGCATGGCCTGCCGCTTCCCCGGCGGGGTCGGCTCGCCCGAGGACCTGTGGAATCTGGTGACCGGCGGCGTCGACGCCATCTCCGGCATGCCCACCGACCGCGGCTGGGACCTGGACGCCATCTACCACCCGGACCCCGACCACCCCGGCACCACCCACGTCCGCGGCGGCGGGTTCCTTTACGACGCCGGGGAGTTCGACGCCGGCTTCTTCGGTATCTCACCCCGCGAGGCGCTCACCGTCGACCCGCAGCAGCGGTTGCTGCTGGAGACGGCGTGGGAGACGTTCGAGCGGGCTGGCATCGACCCGAAAACGTTGCGCGGCAGCGACACCGGCGTGTTCGCCGGCCTCATGTACCACGAGTACGAGGGCAATCACAACACCGGGTCGATCGCCTCCGGCCGCGTCTCCTACACCTTCGGCCTGGAAGGGCCGGCGGTCACGGTCGACACCGCGTGCTCGTCTTCGTTGGTGGCCATGCACTTGGCGATGCAGGCCCTGCGGTCCGGTGAGTCTTCGCTGGCCCTGGCCGGCGGTGTGGCCGTGATGTCCACGCCGGAGTTGTTCGTCGAGTTCTCCACCCTGCGGGGCTTGTCGGCCGACAGCCGCTGCCGCTCGTTCGCCGACGCGGCCGACGGCACCGGGTTCTCCGAGGGCGTGGGCATGGTGCTGCTGGAGCGCCAGTCCGACGCCCGTCGCAACGGCCACCAGATCTTGGCTGTGGTCAAGGGTTCCGCGGTCAATCAGGATGGTGCTTCCAACGGTCTGACGGCCCCGAACGGCCCGTCGCAGCAGCGGGTGATTCGCCGGGCCTTGGCGGTCGCCGGCCTCACTCCGTCCGATGTGGACACTGTGGAGGCGCACGGCACCGGAACCACGCTCGGCGACCCGATCGAGGCGCAGGCGATTCTGGCCACCTATGGCCAGGACCGCGACGAGCCGCTGTGGTTGGGGTCGATCAAGTCCAACATTGGCCACACGCAGGCTGCGGCCGGTGTTGCCGGCGTCATCAAGATGGTCATGGCCATGCGGCACGGTGTGCTGCCGCAGACCTTGCACGTCGACACCCCCAGCACGCACGTGGACTGGACCGAGGGTGCGGTTGAGCTGCTGACCGAGCAGCGGGCGTGGCCGGAGACCGGCCGTCCGCGCCGGGCCGGCATTTCCTCGTTCGGCGTGAGCGGCACCAACGCGCACGTGATCATCGAGCAGGCCCCGGCGGTCAAGGAGACGCCGGCCAGCGAGCCGGTGCCCCAGCCGGTTCCGCTGGTGTTGTCGGCGAAGTCGGATGCCGCGCTGCGCCAGCAGGCCCGCAAGCTGGCCGCCTTCCCCGAGGACAACGTCGCCGACATCGCGTTCTCGCTGCTGAGCACGCGGGCGCAGTTCGACCACCGCGTCGTCGCGGTGGGGCAGGAGCACGACGCGCTGGCGTCGGTGCTGGACCGGTTCGCCGATGGGGACCTCGCCGCCACGGCGGTGCACGGTGTCGCCGATGTCGTGGGCAAGAAGGTGTTCGTCTTCCCCGGTCAGGGTTCGCAGTGGGTCGGCATGACCACCGAGCTGCTGGCCACCTCGCCGGTGTTCGCGGCCCGGATGGCCGAGTGCGAGGCGGCGCTGTCGTCCTATGTGGACTGGTCGCTGACCGAGGTGCTGTCCGACGCCGAGGCCCTGGAGCGGGTCGACGTCGTGCAGCCGGTGATGTTCGCGACGATGGTGTCGCTGGCCGCGCTATGGCGTTCGCACGGCGTGCAGCCGGACGCGGTGATCGGCCACTCGCAGGGCGAGATCGCCGCCGCCTGTGTGGCCGGCGCGTTGTCGCTGGACGACGCGGCGAAGATCGTTGCCTTGCGCAGCCAGGTGATCGCCGCCTCGCTGGCCGGCCTGGGCGGCATGATGTCGGTCGCGCTGCCGGTGGCCGAGGTCGAGCCGCTGCTGGTCGAGGGCGTCTCCATCGCCGCCACCAACGGCCCGCGTTCGGTCGTGGTGGCCGGCTCGCCGGAGGGGCTGCTCTCGATCCAGGCGACGGTCGAGGCCAACGACGGCCGGGCGCGGATGGTCCCGGTGGACTACGCCTCGCACACCGATCACGTCGAGGCGATCGAGTCGGAGCTGCTGACCGCGCTGGCCGGCGTCACGCCTGTCCAGGCGTCCACGGCGTTCTTCTCGACCGTGACCAACGACTGGATCACCGACACCACCGAGCTCGACGCCGCCTACTGGTACCGCAACCTGCGGCACCAGGTCCGGTTCGCCGAGTCGGTGCGGGTATTGGCCGAGCAGGGCTACGGCTTCTTCATCGAGACCAGCGCCCACGCGGTGCTGACCATGAGCGTTCAGGATGTGCTGGACGAGGCCGGTGTCGACGCGGTCGCGGTGGGCACGCTGCGCCGCAACGACGGCGGCCCGCAGCGGTGGCTGCTGTCCTTGGCCGAGGCCTACGTCCGCGGTGTGGACGTCGACTGGAAGCTGACCGGCCGGCCCGTCGATCTGCCGACTTATGCCTTCGACCGCAGGCACTACTGGATCAAGTCCGTTGTGGACGGTCCCGTGCGCTCGACGGTCGACGAGTGGCGGCACCGCGTCACCTGGCGTCCGGTGGCGGATGCCAAGCCCGCCAACGGAACCTGGCTGGTGGTCACGCCGTCGGCCGAGCGCGACTGGTCGATCGGCGACAACACGATCCACGTCGTCACCGACGGCGCGGACCGGACCACGCTGGCCGAGCAGCTGCGGGCCGCGCTGGCCGAGCCGGTGGCCGGTGTCGTGTCGCTGCTGGCCCTCGACCAGCCGGTCACCGCGACCCTGCACCTGACCCAGGCGCTGGGCGACATCGACGCCGACGCGCCGCTGTGGCTGGTGACCAAGGGCGCGGTCTCGGTCGGCGACAACGACCGGATCGGCAATCCCGAGCAAGCCCAGGTGTGGGGCATGGGCCGCGTGATCGCCCTCGAACACCCCGAGCGCTGGGGTGGCCTGGTCGACGTTCCCGCCGAGATCGACGACGTCGTGCTGCGCCGCCTGGCCGGTGTCCTCGGCGGTGCCGACGAAGACGAGCTGGCCGTCCGCCAGAACGGCGTCTTCGCGCGGCGGCTCACGCCGGCCGCCCCGCATGTCAAGGCCACCGAACCGTGGAAGCCGGAAGGCACGGTCCTGGTCACCGGCGGCACCGGCGCGCTCGGCGCGCACGTGGCCCGCTGGCTGGCCGAGGCCGGCGCGAGCCACCTGGTGCTGACCAGCCGTCGCGGCCGGAACGCCGATGGCATCGAGGAACTGGAAGCCGAGCTGACCGAGCTCGGGGCCGAGGTGACGGTCGCGGCCGTCGACGCCGCCGATCGCGACGCCATGGCCGAGCTGATCGCGCAGTACCCGCCGAACGCGGTGATCCACACCGCCGGTGTGTTGGACGACGGTGTCCTGGAGAGCCAGGACGCCTCCCGTCTGGACCGTGTATTCGCGCCCAAGGTCACTGCGGCGCGGAACCTGCACGAGCTGACCCGCGATCTCCCGCTGAGCGCGTTTGTCCTGTTCTCGTCCGCTGCCGGTGTGTTGGGTAGCGCGGGGCAGGCCAACTACGCCGCCGCCAACGCCTACCTGGACGCCCTGGCCGAGCAGCGCCGGGCCGACGGCCTGGTCGCGACCTCCGTGGCCTGGGGTGCTTGGGCGGACAGCGGCCTGGCCGCCGACGCCGGCGTGGTGGAGGAAAGGCTGCGGCAGACCGGGGTCTTCCCGATGCGGCCGGGCCAGGCGATCACCGCGCTACAGGGTGCGCTGGACGACGGCGATGCCACCCTCGTGGTCGTCGACATGGACTGGCAGCGCGCCGCCGGCCGGCCGTGGAGCCGTGAGCTGGTGGAGGTCGAGACCACCGCCGGCGCCGGCGACTCGCTGCGGGACCGCCTGTCGGCGCTGTCCCGGGACGAGGCCGACCGTGCGCTGATCACGTTGGTGCGTAAGCAGGTTGCCGAGGTCCTCGGGCACGACGGGATCGAGGACGTGCCGCTGGGCCGGCAGTTCCGCGAGCTCGGCTTCGACTCGCTGACCGCCGTCGAGCTGCGCAACCGCATCGGCGCGGCGACGGGTCTGAAGCTGCCGACCACGTTGGTCTTCGACCACCCGACCGTCCGCGAACTGGCGGCGTTGCTGGGCAACGACCTGCTCGGCACGAGCGCCGATGTTGTTGTCCCGACTCAGGTTCGGACGGTCGACCCGGACACCGACCCGGTGGTCGTGGTGGCCATGAGCTGCCGCTTCCCCGGCGGCATCGGCTCGCCCGAGGACCTGTGGCAGCTGCTGGTCGACGGCCGCGACGCGGTCGGCGACTTCCCGACCGACCGCGGTTGGGACCTCGACAACCTGCACCACCCGGACCCCGACCACCTCGGCACGACCTACGCCCGCGGCGGCGCCTTCCTGGCCGACGCCTCGCAGTTCGACGCCGGGTTCTTCGGGATCAGCCCGCGTGAGGCGCTGGCCATGGACCCGCAGCAGCGGTTGCTGCTGGAGGCCTCGTGGGAGGCGTTGGAGCGGGCCGGCATCGACCCGCACTCGCTCAAGGGTTCGCCGGCCGGCGTGTTCATCGGCACCAACGGCCAGGACTATCCGATGGTGCTGGCCGCCGCCGAGGACGACGTCGCCGGGCACGCCCTGACCGGCAACGCCAGCAGCGTCGTCTCCGGCCGCGTCTCCTACACCCTGGGTCTCGAAGGCCCGTCGGTGACGCTGGACACCGCGTGCTCGGCGTCGCTGGTCGCGATGCACTGGGCCGCCCAGGCTTTGCGCTCTGGCGAGTGCTCGCTGGCGTTGGCCGGCGGTGTGTCGGTGATGTCCACGCCGGGCGTGCTCATCGAGTTCAGCCGGCAGCGGGGCCTGTCGGTGGACGGCCGGATCCGGGCCTTCTCGGACGACGCCGAGGGCACCGCGTGGGGTGAAGGCGTCGGCATGATCGTGCTGGAGCGCCAGTCCGACGCCATCCGCAACGGCCACCCGATTCTGGCTGTGCTGCGCGGAAGCGCGATCAACCAGGACGGCGCCTCCAACGGTCTGACCGCCCCGAACGGTCCCTCGCAGCAGCGAGTCATCCGTCAGGCGTTGGCCCAGGCCGGGCTGTCGGTGTCCGATGTGGACGCGGTCGAGGCGCATGGCACCGGCACGACGCTGGGTGATCCGATCGAGGCCCAGGCGCTGTTGGCGACCTACGGCCAGGATCGCGAAGAGCCGCTGTGGCTGGGTTCGGTCAAGTCCAACATCGGCCACACGCAGGCGGCCGCCGGGGTCGCCGGTGTCATCAAGATGGTGTTGGCGATGCAGAACGGCGTGCTTCCCCAGACGCTGAACGTGTCGGAGCCGACGTCCCATGTGGACTGGACGGCCGGCAAGGTCTCGTTGCTGACCGAGGCGCGGGAGTGGCCGGTCGGTAGTGGCCCGCGCCGGGCCGGTGTGTCGTCGTTCGGTGTCAGTGGCACCAACGCGCACGTGATCCTGGAGCAGGCCCCGGCGGTGGAGACGCCTGCGGTCGAGCGTTCCGTTGTGGCTCCGTGGGTGCTGTCCGGCACCTCGCCGGAAGCCTTGCGGGACCAGGCCGAGCGTCTGGTGTCCCGTGTGGACACTGAAGACGCGGCCGATGTCGCCTTCTCGCTGGTGTCGTCGCGGTCGGCGTTCGAGCACCGTGCGGTGGTGTTCGGGGCCGATGCCCTGCGGGCGCTGGCCGCTGGCCAGGCGTCGCCGGGTGTGGTCACCGGCACCGCTGGCGATGGTCTGACGGCGTTCATGTTCTCCGGTCAGGGCTCGCAGCGGGTCGGCATGGGTCGCGAGCTGTACGCGGCCTTCCCGGTGTTCGCCGAGGCGCTGGACGCGGTTCTCGCCCATCTTGACGCCGACCTGCGTGAGGTGATGTTCGAGGGCACCGCCGACCTGGACCAGACTGGTTACACGCAGCCGGCGTTGTTCGCCATTGAGGTGGCGCTGTTCCGTCTGCTGGAGTCGTGGGGGGTCAAGCCGGACTTCCTGGTGGGGCACTCGATCGGTGAGTTGGCGGCGGCGCATGTCGCTGGCGTGCTGAGCCTTGCGGACGCGTGCAAGCTGGTGTCCGCACGGGGTCGCCTGATGCAGGCGCTGCCCGAGGGCGGCGCGATGATCGCGATCCAAGCCACCGAGGCCGAGGTTCTGCCTCACCTGTCGGACAAGGTCTCGATCGCCGCGATCAACGGGCCGACCTCCGTTGTGGTGTCGGGTGACGAGGAGGCCGCCCTCGCGGTGGCCGCGAGGTTCGAGAAGACCAAGCGGCTCAAGGTCTCCCACGCGTTCCACTCGCCGCTGATGGACCCGATGCTGGCGGAGTTCCGCCAGGTGGCGGAGACCATCGCCTACGGCCGGCCCACGATCGCGGTGGTGTCGAACCTGACCGGCGAGCTGGTCACCGAGTTCGACGCCGAGTACTGGGTCCGGCACGTCCGCGAGGCCGTGCGCTTCAACGATGGTGTGACGACCCTGCGCCGCGAAGGCGTGACGACGTTGCTGGAGGTCGGCCCGGACGGCGTGCTGTCCGGCATGGCCGACGGCATCGCCAGCCTGCGCCGCAACCGCGACGAGGTCGAGGCGATCACCACGGCCCTGGCCCAGCTGCACGTCAACGGGGTCAAGGTCGACTGGCTCAAGCTGATCTCCGGCCGCCGCATCGACCTGCCGACCTATGCCTTCCAGCACGAGCGCTACTGGCCGAAGCCCGGCGCCGCCGCGGCGAAGGCCGTTGTCGACAGCGTGGACAGCGCGTTCTGGGCCGCAGTCGAGAACAACAACCTGGAGGCGCTGGCCGACACCCTGGAGGTCGACGGTTCGGAGCTGGGCGACGTCCTGCCGCTGCTGTCCTCCTGGCGGCGCAAGCAGCGCGAACAGTCCACTGTGGACGCCTGGCGCTACCGGGTGCGGTGGAAGCCGATGTCGGTGCGGGGCACGGCCCTGACCGGCCGCTGGCTGGCGCTGGCCCCGACCGGCCAGGGACAGGACTACCTGGAGGCGTTGACCGGCGCGGAGATCGTCCGTGTCGACGTCGATCCCACGGCGATCGACCGCCAGGCCCTGGCCGAGCGGCTGTCCGGCGAGCAGGTCGACGGCGTCCTGTCGCTGCTGGCCCTGGACGAGAACCACGGTGTGACGGCGACATTGGTCGCCACCCAGGCGCTGCGGGACGCCGAGATCGAGGCCCCGCTGTGGATCCTGACCTCGGGCGCGGTGTCCGCCGGTCGCTCGGACCAGGTGACCAGCGCGTCCCAGTCGCAGGTGTGGGGCTTCGGCCGGGTCGTCGGCCTGGAGTTCCCGGCCCTGTGGGGCGGTCTGGTCGACGTGCCGGCGGTCCTGGACGAGCGGGCCGCGCAGCGGTTGGGCGCGGTGCTGGCCGGGATCGACGGCGAGGACCAGATCGCGGTCCGGTCCTCGGGGGTGTTCGTCCGCCGGGTCGAGCACGCGCCGGCCGTCAAGAGCTCCCGCGACTGGACGCCGAGCGGCACCGTGCTGATCACGGGCGGCACCGGCGGCCTGGGCAGCCTGGTCGCCCGCTGGGTGGCCGGCGCGGGCGCCGAGCACGTGGTGCTGACCAGCCGTCGCGGCATCGAGGCCGACGGCGCGCGGGAGTTGGAGGCCGCGCTGGTCGAACTCGGCGCTCGGGTGACCATCGCCGCATGTGACGCGGCGGACCGGGACTCGCTGGCCGAGTTGCTCGACCGGTTGGCGGCCGAGGGATCCCCGGTGCGGTCGGTGTTCCACGCCGCCGGTGTCTCCCGCCCCGACCTGATCGGCGACACCACGACTGATGAGTTCGGCATCAGCCTGTCGGCCAAGGCCGACGGCGCGCGGAACCTGGACGAACTGTTGCGCGGCAAGGAGTTGGACGCCTTCGTCCTGTTCTCCTCCATCGCGGCGGTCTGGGGCAGTGGCGGTCAGGCCGCCTACTCCGCGGCCAACGCCTACCTGGACGGCCTGGCCGAGATCCGGCGTGCTCGCGGTGAGACCGCGACGTCGGTGGCCTGGGGCGCCTGGGCCGAGGTCGGCATGGGCGCGGACTCTGAGGCCGAGCGGGCGCTGGCCCGGGCCGGGATCCGCAGCATGGCACCGGAGTTGGCGCTGTCGGCGCTACGGCAGGCCATGGACGCCGACGAGACGTTCCTCGCGGTGGCGGACATGGACTGGGCGGTGTTCGCGCCCGGGTTCTCCCTCGCCCGCCGGCGGCCGCTGATCGAGGACCTGCCCGAGGTTGTCACAGCCCTGGCTGCGGCTTCCCCGGCTACTACTGGTGAATCGGTGTCCGAGTTCGCCGGGCGACTGGCCGCGCTGCCGGCCGCCGACCGCGAACGTGCTGCGGTGGAAGAGATCTGCGCCCAGGCCGCGGTGACGCTCGGGCACTCCACCGCCGCCAAGATCGACCCCGACCGTGCGTTCCGCGAGCTCGGCTTCGACTCGCTGACCGCGGTGGAGCTGCGCAACCGGCTCACCGCCGCCACCGGGCTCACGCTGCCCTCGACCGTGGTGTTCGACTTCCCGTCGGCGCGGTCGTTGGCCGAGCACGTGCTGGGCGAGCTGTTCGGGGCCGAGGCCGACGCGGTGGACCGCCGCGCGGTCGCGGTGGACGAGCCGATGGCCATCGTGGGCATGGCCTGCCGCTTCCCAGGCGGGGTCACCTCGCCCGAGCAGCTATGGGAGCTCGTGCTGGACGGCCGCGATGCGACTTCCAACTACCCGCTCGACCGGTCGTGGGACTTCTCCGCGCTGACCGGCGCGTTCGAGCACCGGGCCGGCTTCATCGACGACGCCGACAAGTTCGACGCCGGGTTCTTCGGCATCGGCCCGCGTGAGGCGCTGGCCATGGACCCGCAGCAGCGCCTGCTGCTGGAGTCCTCGTGGGAGGCGCTGGAGCGGGCGGGTCTGGACCCGTCGGCCTTGCGCGGCACCGCGACCGGTGTCTTCGTCGGCAGTTCGCCCGACGGCTACGGCACCGGGTCGCTGGCCGACCCGGACGAGGTCCGGGGCTACCTGCTGACCGGCAACGCGCATTCCGTGGTGTCGGGCCGCATTTCCTACTCGCTGGGCCTGGAGGGGCCGGCGATGACGATCGACACCGCCTGCTCTTCCTCGCTGGTGGCCATGCACCTCGCGGCGCAGTCGCTGCGGGCCGGCGAGTGCGACCTGGCGCTAGCCGGTGGTGTCGCGGTCATCGCGCAGTCGGTGGTGTTCGAGGAGTTCTCCCGCCAGGGCGGGCTTGCCGCCGACGGTCGGGTCAAGGCGTTCTCCGATGACGCCGACGGCACCGGTTGGGGCGAGGGTGTCGGCATGGTGGTGTTGGAGCGTCTGTCCGACGCTCAGCGCAACGGGCACCAGATCTTGGCCGTGGTCCGGGGTTCCGCGGTCAACCAGGACGGGGCTTCCAACGGTCTCACGGCCCCGAACGGTCCGTCGCAGCGCCGGGTCATCCGCCAGGCGCTGGCCCAGGCCGACCTTGCTCCGTCCGATGTGGACGTTGTCGAGGCGCACGGCACCGGCACGACGTTGGGCGACCCGATCGAGGCCCAGGCCCTGCTGGCCACCTACGGCCAGGACCGCGACGAGCCGCTGTGGCTGGGGTCGATCAAGTCCAACATCGGCCACACCCAGGCGGCCTCCGGTGTCGCCAGCGTGATCAAGATGGTGATGGCCCTCCGGCACGCCACGCTGCCGCAAACCTTGAACGTCGGCACGCCCAGCACGCACGTGGACTGGACGGCCGGCAAGGTCGAGCTGCTGACCGAGTCGAGGCAGTGGACCGACTCCGGACGCCCGCGCCGGGCCGGCGTCTCCTCGTTCGGCCTGAGCGGCACCAACGCGCACGTGATCATCGAGCAGGCGCCGGCGGCCGAGGAACTGCCGGCCAGCCCGCCGGCGACCGACCCGGCGCCGTGGGTGCTGTCGGCGAAGTCCGAGGCCGCGCTGCGGGCGCAGGCCCGCCGGCTGGCCGACCTGCCGGGGCACAACGTCACCGACGTCGCCTTCTCGCTCGACCGCACGCGGGCGTCGTTCGAGCACCGGGCCGTCGCGATCGGGCAGCAGCCCGACGCGCTGGCCGCCGCGCTGGAGCGGTTCGCCGAGGGCGACCTGCCGGCGACGATGGCGCAGGGCGTGGCCGACGTCGCCGGCAAGAAGGTGTTCGTCTTCCCGGGCCAGGGGTCGCAGTGGGTGGACATGGCCACCGAGCTGCTGGCCGCCTCGCCGGTGTTCGAGCGGCGGATGGTGGAGTGCGAGGCGGCGCTGTCGTCCTATGTGGACTGGTCGCTGCTCGACGTGCTGAACGACGCCGAAGCGTTGGAGCGGGTGGACATCGTTCAGCCGGTGCTGTTCGCGACGATGGTGTCGCTGGCCGAGCTGTGGCGTTCGCACGGCGTCGAGCCCGACGCCGTGGTGGGTCACTCGCAGGGTGAGATCGCGGCCGCCTGTGTCGCCGGCGCGCTGTCGCTGGACGACGCGGCGAAGGTGGTTGCCCTGCGCAGCAAGGCGATCGCCGCCTCATTGGCCGGTCTCGGCGGCATGATGTCGGTTGCCCTGCCGGTGGCCGAGGTCGAGCCGCTGCTGGTCGACGGCGTCTTCGTGGCCGCGGTCAACGGGCCGCGGTCGGTGGTGGTCGCCGGTTCGCCCGAGGGGCTGCTGACGGTTCAGGCCGCGGTGGAGGCTCGGGGCGACCGGGCGCGGATGGTCCCGGTGGACTACGCCTCGCACACCGACCACGTCGAGGCCATCGAGTCGGACCTGGCCGTGGCACTGGCCGGCATCGCGCCGGTCCAGGCGTCGACGGCGTTCTTCTCCACGGTGACCGGGGACTGGATCACCGACACCACCGCGCTCGACGCCGCGTACTGGTACCGCAACCTGCGGCACCAGGTCCGCTTCGCCGAGTCGATCGCGTCGCTGGCCGAGCAGGGTTACGGCTTCTTCATCGAGACCAGCGCCCATCCGGTGCTGACCATGAGCGTCCAGGACATCCTGGACGAGGCCGGCGCCGAGGCGGTCGCGGTGGGCACGTTGCGCCGCAACGACGGCGGCCTCCAGCGGTGGCTGCTGTCGCTGGCCGAGGCCCACGTCCGCGGTCTGGACGTGCGGTGGAACCTGACCGGGCGGAGCGTGGATCTGCCGACCTACGCCTTCGACCACAAGCGGTACTGGCTTGAGACCATTGTGGACAGTTCCACGAGGTCGGTGGTCGACGACTGGCGGCACCGCGTCACCTGGAAGCCGGTGGACGACGCCTCGCCGGCCGGCGGCGCCTGGGTCGTGGTCTCGGCGTCCGACAACGACTGGACCTTCGGTGACACCACGATCCGGGTCGTCACCGACGGTTCCGACCGGGCGGCGCTGGCCGAGCAGCTGCGGGCGGCGATCACCGAGCCGGTGGCCGGCATCGTGTCGCTGCTGGCCTTCGACCGGCCGATCACGGCCACGCTGCACCTCGTGCAGGCCCTCGGCGACATCGAGGCCGACGCGAAGCTGTGGCTGGTCACCAAGGGCGCGGTCGCGGTCGACGAGAACGACCGCATCGCCAACCCCGAGCAGGCCCAGGTCTGGGGCATGGGCCGAGTGATCGCCCTCGAACAGCCCGAGCTCTGGGGCGGCGTGGTCGACCTGCCGGTCGACGCCGACGACATCGCGCTGCGCCGCCTGTCCTGGGTGGTCAACGGCCGGGACGGCGAGGACGAGCTGGCCATCCGCGAGCGCGGCGTCCGCGTTCGCCGGTTCGCCAAGGCGGCCCCGCACATCGCGGCCGCCGACCCGTGGACGCCGGAAGGCACGGTCCTGGTCACCGGCGGCACCGGCGCCCTGGGCGGGCATGTCGCCCGCTGGTTGGCCGAGGCCGGCGCGAGCCACCTAGTGCTGACCAGCCGTCGCGGCCGGGACGCCGAAGGCGCTGCGGAGCTCGAAGCCGAGCTGCGTGAGCTGGGCGCCGAGGTCACGATCGCGGGGGTGGACGCCGCCGATCGCGGTGCCATGGCGGACCTGATCGCGCAGTACCCGCCGACCGCCGTGATCCACACGGCCGGCGTGCTGGACGACGGCGTGCTGGAGAGCCAGGACGCGTCGAAGCTGGCGCGGGTGTTCGCTCCGAAGGTCACGGCGGCGCAGAACCTGCACGAGCTGACCCGCGATCTGCCGTTGAGCGCGTTCGTGCTGTTCTCGGCCGGCGCCGGCGTGCTGGGTAGTGCCGGCCAGTCGAACTACGCGGCGGCCAATGCCTACCTGGACGCCCTGGCCGAGCAGCGCCGGGCCGACGGCCTGGTGGCGACCTCGATCGCTTGGGGCGCCTGGGCCGACAGCGGCCTGGCGGCCGACGCCGGCGTGGTGGAGGAGAGGCTGCGGCAGACCGGGGTCTTCCCGATGCGGCCCGACCTCGCCATCAGCGCCCTCCAGGGTGCGCTGGACGACGGCGACGCCACGCTCGTGGTCATCGACATGGACTGGCAGCGCACCGCCGGCCGGCCATGGAGCCGTGACCTCGTGGTCACGGAAACCGCGGCCGAGCAAGGTGATTCGCTCAAGGACCGGCTGGCGGCGCTGCCGCGGGACGAGGCCGACCGCACGCTGGTCACGTTGGTGCGCAAGCACGTCTCCGATGTGCTCGGGCACGACGGCATCGACGCCGTGCCGACCGCGAAGCCGTTCCGCGAGCTCGGGTTCGACTCGCTGGCCGCGGTCGAACTCCGCAACCGCATCGGCGCGGCGACGGGTCTGAAACTGCCGACCACGCTGGTCTTCGACCATCCGACCGTCCGAGAACTGGCCACCCGGCTCGGCACGGACCTGCTCGGCGTCAGCGCCGAAGTCGTTGTGTCGGAACAGATCAGGACGGTCGACGTCGACAACGACCCGGTGGTCATCGTGGGCATGAGCTGCCGGTTCCCCGGCGGTGTGGCCACGCCCGAGGACCTGTGGCAGATGCTGGTCGACGGCCGCGACGCGGTCGGCGACTTCCCGACCGACCGTGGCTGGGACCTGGACTCGCTGTTCCACTCCGACCCCGACAACGTCGGCACCACGACCGCGCGCGGCGGGGCCTTCCTGCACGGCGCCTCGGGCTTCGACGCCGGCTTCTTCGGGGTGTCGCCGCGTGAGGCGGTGGCGATGGACCCGCAGCAGCGGTTGCTGCTGGAGTCCTCGTGGGAGGCGTTGGAGCGGGCCGGCATCGACCCGAGGTCGTTGCGGGGCAGCGACACCGGTGTGTTCGCCGGCACCAACGGCCAGGACTACCTGATGGTCCTGACCGAGGCGGAGGACGACATCGCCGGGCACGTCGTCACCGGCAACGCCGGCAGCGTCGTCTCCGGCCGCGTCTCCTACACCTTGGGCCTGGAGGGCCCATCGGCCACAGTGGACACCGCGTGCTCGGCGTCGCTGGTGGCGATGCACTGGGCCGCGCAGTCGCTGCGGTCCGGCGAGTGCTCGCTGGCCCTGGCCGGCGGCGTCACGGTGATGTCCACGCCGGGCCTGTTCGTCTCCTTCTCGCGGCAGCGCGGTCTGGCGGCCGACGGCCGGATCCGGGCCTTCTCCGACGACGCCGAGGGCACGGGCTGGTCCGAGGGTGTCGGCATGGTGGTGCTGGAGCGCCAGTCCGACGCCATCCGCAACGGCCACCCGATTCTGGCCGTGCTCAAGGGATCCGCGATCAACCAGGACGGCGCGTCCAACGGCCTGACCGCCCCGAACGGTCCCTCGCAGCAGCGGGTGATCCGCCGGGCCCTGGCCAATGCTGGCCTCACTCCGTCCGAAGTGGACGCGGTCGAGGCGCATGGCACCGGCACCACCCTGGGCGACCCGATCGAGGCCCAGGCGCTGCTGGCCACCTACGGTCAGGACCGGGACGAGCCGCTGTGGCTGGGCTCGGTGAAGTCCAACATCTCGCACACCCAGGCCGCCGCCGGTGTCGCCGGCGTCATCAAGATGGTGCTGGCGATGCAGCACGGCGTGCTGCCGCAGACCATCAACGTGTCGGAGCCGACGTCCCATGTGGACTGGACCGCCGGCAAGGTCTCGTTGCTGACCGAAGCGCGGGAGTGGCCGCGGACGGATCACCCGCGCCGGGCCGGTGTCTCGTCGTTCGGGGTCAGCGGCACCAACGCGCACGTGATCCTGGAGCAGGCCCCGACGCCCGACCAGGGTGAGATCGAGCGGTCGGCCGTGGCCCCGTGGGTGTTGTCGGCCGCGTCCGAGAGCGCGCTGCGCGACCAGGCGGCCCGACTGGCGTCCATTGTGGACGACCACGACCCGGCCGACGTGGCCTACTCGCTGGTGGCCTCCCGGACGTCCTTCGAGCACCGCGCGGTGGTGTCCGGGGCGGATGCCCTGCGGGCGCTGGCCGCCGGCCAGGTCGCGCCGGGTGTTGTCACCGGCACGGCGGCCGAAGGTCTGACCGCGTTCATGTTCTCGGGTCAGGGTTCGCAGCGGGTCGGCATGGGCACGCAGCTGTACGCGGCCTTCCCGGTGTTCGCCCAGGCGCTCGACGCGGTGTTGGCCCACCTGGACACCGATCTGCGTGGGGCGATCTTCGAGGGCTCGGCCGATCTCGACCAGACCGGGTACACCCAGCCGGCACTGTTCGCCGTCGAGGTGGCGCTGTTCCGTCTGCTGGAGTCCTGGGGCGTCAAGCCGGACTACCTGGTGGGGCACTCGATCGGTGAGCTGGCGGCGGCGCATGTCGCCGGCGTGCTCAGCCTTGAGGATGCCTGCACGTTGGTGTCCGCGCGGGGTCGTCTGATGCAGGCGCTGCCGGAAGGCGGGGCCATGGTGGCGATCCAGGCGACCGAGGAGGAGGTGCTGCCGCACCTGACCGACAAGGTCTCGGTCGCCGCGGTCAACGGCCCCGACTCGGTGGTCGTCTCCGGTGACGAGCAGGCCGTCCTCGCGGTGGCCGCGAAGTTCGAGAAGACCAAGCGGCTCAAGGTTTCCCACGCGTTCCACTCGCCGCTGATGGACCCGATGCTCGACGAGTTCCGCGCCATCGCCGAGGGCCTGACCTACGCCGAGCCCCGGATTCCGGTGGTGACGACGTCGGCCGGCGGCGGGCAGTGGACCGAGCCGGAGTACTGGGTGCGGCACGTCCGCGAGGCCGTGCGCTTCCACGACGGCGTGACCACGCTGGCAAACGAAGGCGTGACGACCTTCCTGGAGATCGGCCCGGACGGCGTGCTGTCCGGCATGGCCGACGGCATCGCCAGCCTGCGCCGCAACCGCGACGAGGTCGAGGCGATCACCAACGCCCTGGCCCAGCTGCACGTCCGCGGCGTCGAGATCGACTGGCTGAAGCTGATCTCCGGCCGGCGGATCGACCTGCCGACCTACGCCTTCCAGCACGTCTCCTACTGGCCGAAGCTGCGGGCCAAGAAGACGACGGTCGACACGGTCGACGGCGCGTTCTGGGAGGCCGTCGAGAGCAACAACCTGGAGGAGCTGGCCGGCGCGCTGGAGCTGGACAGCGCCGAGCTGGACGGCGTGCTGCCGGCCCTGTCGACCTGGCGGCGCAAGCAGCGCGAGCAGTCGGTGGCCGACGAGTGGCGCTACCAGATCACCTGGCGTCAGGCCAAGGACACGGCGCCGCCGGTCCTGGCCGGCGACTGGCTGGTGGTGGCCCCGAAGGGCGAGTTCCGGCTGGTTGAGGAGAGTGTCGCCGCGCTGACCGGGGCCGGCGCGCAGGTCGAGATCGTGCGGGTCGACGTGGCCCACGCCGATCGGGCCGGCCTGACGGCCGAGCTGGTGGGCCGCGAGCCGGCCGGCGTGCTGTCCCTGCTGGCGCTGGACGAGGCGGAACTGCCGTCGCACCCGGTGCTGACCCAGGGCGTCGCCGGCACCTTGCTCCTGGTTCAGGCGCTGGCCGACGCCGGGATCACCGCGCCGCTGTGGCTGGGCACCTCCGGCGCGGTGGCCACCGGCGGCTCGGACCGGGTCGTCAGCCCGGCCCAGGCCCAGGTGTGGGGGATGGGCCGCGTGGTCGGCCTGGAGTTCCCCGACCGCTGGGGCGGCCTGCTCGACCTGCCGGCGACCCTGGACGACCAGGCCGCCCGGCTCGTGGCCGGTGTACTGGGCAGTACAGATGGCGAAGACCAGGTCGCGGTGCGGGAGAACGGCGTGTTCCTGCGCCGGCTCGTGCACGACCCGGTGGGCGGCCGGCAACCGGTCCGGGCCTGGAACCCGGCCGGCACCACGCTGATCACCGGCGGCACCGGGGCCATCGGCGGGCACGTCGCCCGCTGGCTGGCCGGCAACGGGGCCGAGCACCTGGTGCTGCTCGGACGGCGCGGGGCCGACACCCCGGGCGTGGCCGAGTTGGAGACGGAGCTGACCGCGCTGGGCGCACGGGTCACCGTGGCCGCCTGCGACGTGGCCGACCGGGACTCGCTGTCCCGGCTGCTCAAGGAGCTGGAGGCGGCCGGCGACCAGGTCCGCGGCGTCGTGCACGCCGCGGGCGTGGAACGGCCGGGGCCGCTGGCCGAGACCGACGCCCAGGAGTTCGCCGAGGTCATCGCGGCCAAGGTGGCCGGGGCGATCAACCTCGACGAGCTGCTCGACGACTCGGTGCTGGACACCTTCGTCCTGATGTCGTCCAACGCGGCGGTGTGGGGCAGCGGCGGCCAGGCGGCCTACGCGGCCGGCAACGCGTTCGTCGACGCGCTGGCCGAGCAGCGCCGGTCGCGCGGGGCCACGGCGACCTCGGTCGCCTGGGGCGCCTGGGCCGGCGGCGGCATGGCCGCCACCGAGGGGGCCGGCGAGCATCTGCGCCGGCGGGGCGTGCGGACCATGCGTCCCGAGTACGCGGTGGCCAGCCTGCGGCAGGCAGTGGAGCTGGACGAGACGTTCGTGACCGTGACGGACATGGACTGGGCCCAGTTCGCCAAGGGCTTCACGGCGGCCCGGCGGCGTCCGCTGCTGGACGAGCTGCCCGAGGTCGTGGTCGACGCCGCCCCCGAGGCGGACGCCTCGGCCGCCGGCCTGGCCGACCAGCTGGCCGGCCTGCCCGGCCCGGAGCGGGAGCGGGTCGTCGTGGACCTGGTGCGGACCCACGTGGCCGCGGTGCTCGGCCACGCCGGCGTCGAGGCGGTCGACCCGGCCCGTCCGTTCAAGGACCTCGGGTTCGACTCGCTGACCTCGGTCGAGCTGCGCAACCAGCTCGCCGCGGCCACCGGCGAGCGGCTGCCGGCCTCGGTGGTGTTCGACCACCCGACGACCGTGGAGCTGGCCGGCTTCCTGCTGGGCCGGCTGGGAGTCGAGCAGGTCTCGGTGCTGGACGAGCTCGACCGCGTCCACCAGGCCATTTCAGCAGTTTCCCTAGACGACGCCGAACATCACATGATTGTCGCCCGGCTGCGAACGATGCTGGCCAAGCTCGACGGGGGCCAGGAGAAGACGGAGGGCGCCACCGTCGCGGAGCGGCTCGACGCCGCCACCGACGACGAGATCTTCGAGTTCATCAACCAGGAATTCGGGAGGTCGTAGGGCGCTGCGGGCGGGGTCCGTCACCGCCGGACGTGACCGGAAGGAACGGCAAGTGCTGCGATCAGAGCAACTCAGGACAAGTGAGCCGCCCAGGACGGGCGGCGTGGAGGTCGCGGCGTTCGCCCTCACTCCGGTGGCGGTGATCGCCGGCGCGATGGGCGTGCTGCTGCTGGGCTTCGGCAACGGCTACGGCTTCTTCGGCGACGAGCTGTACTTCATCGCCGCCGGCCACCACCTGGACTTCAGCTACGTGGACCAGCCGCCACTGGTCCCGTTCCTGGCCATGGTGGCCGACACGATCGCGCCGGGATCGCTGTGGGTGACGCACCTGCCGTCGGTCGTGGTGACGGTGGCCGGCATCTTCATCGCCGCGCTGACGGCCTGGGAGCTCGGCGGCGGCCGGCGGTCCCAGGTCATCGCGGCCGCGGTCTACTGCACCGCGCCGCTGGTCGCCGGCGGCGGCCACCTGCTGGCCACCTCCACCATCGACCTGTTCTTCTGGACGGCCATCACCTGGCTGCTGGTCCGCTGGCTGCGGACCCGACAGGACAAGCTGCTGCTGTGGGCCGGCATCGTCACCGCCGTCGACCTACAGGTGAAGTACCTGATCGCGTTCTTCTGGGCGGTCGTCGCGGTCGCCATCCTCATCGCCGGGCCGCGCGACTTCTTCCGCAGCAAGATGCTGTGGCTGGGCGGCGCGATCGCCGTGCTGACCACGCTGCCGTCGCTGATCTGGCAGGCCGACCACGGCTGGCCGCAGGTGGACATGGCCCGGCAGATCGCCTACGAGGAGTCCGCCGGCGTCGGCGGCCCCGGCATGTTCCTGGTGTTCTTCGCCATCCTGCTCGGCATCATCGGCACGCCGCTCGCGGCGTACGGACTGTGGCGCGCGGCCCGCCAGCCGCGCTACCGGTTCCTGGCCATCACCGCGGTCGCCCTCACCGTCGTGTTCATCGCGACCGGCGGCCGCCCGTACTACCCGGCCGGCATCGCGGCCGTGCTGTGGGCGCTGGCCGCGGTCGGCCTGGAGGGTCCGCGCAAGCGCTGGGTGCCGTGGGTGGCCTGGCCGGCGCTGGTGCTGTCCGGGGTGCTGACGGTGATCGGGATGCCGATCGCCCCGGTGGAGTCGGTCCGCGGCACCGAGACCTCGGATGTCACCAACGCCGAGAGCATCGGCTGGCCGCAGATGGCCAACGAGGTCGCCGCCGCCTACCGGGCGCTGCCCGACGACGTCCGCCGGCACACCGCCATCATGGGCGACAGTTTCTGGACCGCCGCCGTGGTCGACGTCTACGGCCCGGCGCTGGGCCTGCCGCGGGCGTACAGCCCGAGCCGGGGCTACTGGTATTTCGGCGTGCCGCCGGAGACCGCCACCAACGTGCTCTACATCGGCGACAACAACGCCGACGTGGTGCGGGCCCATTTCGCCAAGTCGGTCAAGGTCGCCACCGTGGACAACAAGCTCGGCATCGACAACAACTACCAGGGCGCTCCGATCTCCCTGTTCTCGACCAAGGACGCCTCCTGGTCGACGCTGTGGCCCGAGATCAAGACCCTCACCGGCTGACCACCGCCCAGCAGCCGACCGGCGGGGGGGGGGCCCCCCCCCGGGGGGGCCCCCCCCCCCGCGGGGGGGCCCGGGGGGGGGCGGGTTTAAACCAGCGGCCCGGCGACACCGCCCGCGGGCCGCCGGGGGGGGCCCACGGGGGGC